>NZ_JBVVPR010000037.1:0-80379 GCF_055811835.1 Bradyrhizobium sp. WSM4874 | reverse complement strand
GCGCGAAAAGTGAGCCAGGCGCTCGGCGGCTCGCTGCGCGGCAAGACCATCGCCGTGCTCGGCCTCACCTTCAAGCCCGACACCGACGACATGCGCGATGCGCCGTCGATCCCGTTGGTCACGGGCCTGATCGACATGGGCGCGAAGGTGAAGGCCTTCGATCCCGTCGGCATGGAGCAGGCGAAGAGCGAGCTGCCCAGCATCACTTATTGCGAGGACGCCTATTCCTGCGCGGAAGGCGCCGATGCGATCGTCATCGTCACCGAATGGGTGCAGTTCCGTGCGCTCGATCTCGACCGGCTGAAGGCGACCATGGCGCAGCCCGTCATCGTCGACTTGCGTAACATCTACCGCCCCGAGGAGATGGCTGCGGCCGGCTTCGTTTATGAGAGTGTCGGACGGCCGCCGGTGCAGGGCTGAAAGTTACATGTCGTTGTCGGGCTAAAACCGTCATGGCCGGGCTTGCCGTCTTCGCCTAAGCTTCGCCGGCCCGACAGCTGTAAGCCCGGCGAAGCGTTCGCGGAGCCGGGTCCCGGCCATCCACGTCTTGTTCACTCTCGGCTGAAAGAACGTGGATGCCCGGGACTTCTGCGCGAAGACGCGCTTCGCGCTTTTGCCCGGGCATGACGATCGGATAGTTCTTTGCCCCGCAGTTTCGACACGCCCCTCCCGATCGATGCCGTGCTCGACGACCTCTCGCGCACGCTGGAGGCGCATAACGCCGCCGTGCTGGTGGCGCCCCCGGGCGCCGGCAAGACCACGCGCGTGCCACTGGCGCTGCTCGATGCCCCATGGGCGAAGGGCAAGAAGATCATCGTGCTGGAGCCGCGGCGCATCGCGGCGCGCGCCAGCGCCGACCGCATGGCCAAATCACTGGGCGAACGCGCCGGCGAGACCGTCGGCTATCGCGTCCGCTTCGGCTCGAAGATCTCGCGCGCGACCCGCATCGAGGTGGTGACGGAGGGTATCTTCACCCGCCAGATCCTCGACGATCCCGAGCTGTCGGGCATCGCCGCCGTCCTGTTCGACGAATTCCACGAGCGCTCGCTCGATGCCGACATGGGCCTCGCGCTGGCGCGCGATGCGCAAACCGGCCTGCGCGAGGATTTGCGCATCCTCGTGATGTCGGCAACGCTCGATGGCGCCCGCGTGGCAAAATTGCTCGGCGAAGCGCCCGTCGTCGAAAGCGAGGGCCGCGCCTTTCCGGTCGAGACGCGCTATCTCGGCCGCAAGGCGGACGTGCCGGTGGAGCGGCAGATGGCGGATGCGATCGCCTCTGCGCTGCGCGCCGATGCCGGCTCGGTGCTGGCGTTCCTGCCGGGCGCCGCCGAGATCCGCCGCACCCAGAATTTCCTCAGCGAGCGTGTGCAGGATTCCAGCATTGAAATCGTGCCGCTGTTCGGAGCGCTCGACGCCGCCGTGCAGGACCGTGCCATCTCGCCGGCGCCCAAGGGCACGCGCAAGGTGGTGCTGGCGACCTCGATCGCGGAGACCTCGTTGACCATCGAGGGCGTGCGCATCGTGGTCGATTCCGGTCTTGCCCGCGTGCCGCGCTACGAGCCCGACATCGGCCTGACCCGACTCGAGACCGTGCGTGTCTCGCGCGCGGCGGCGGACCAGCGCCGCGGCCGCGCAGGCCGAACCGAGCCCGGCGTCTGCTACCGGCTCTGGGACGAGCCGCAGACGGCTTCGCTCGCGCCCTACACCCAGCCCGAGATCCTCAGCGCGGATCTGTCCTCGCTGGTGCTTGATCTCGCGCAATGGGGCGTCGCCGACCCTGCCGCGCTGTCGTTTCTCGACCCGCCGCCGCAGCCGGCCTGGAAGGAAGCAAAAAGCCTGCTCTCCGAGCTCAATGCGCTCGATGGCGACGGCCGCATCACCGCGGAAGGCAAGAGCTTGCGCGCGCTGGCGCTGCCGCCGCGGCTCGCGCGCATGATCGTGGATTCGCATCGTGCCGGCGAGGGCGAAGCCGCCGCCGAGATCGCCGCCATCATCACCGAGCGCGGGCTCGGCGGCGACAGCGTCGATCTCGAGCACCGGCGCGATCAGTTCCGCCGCGACCGTTCCCCGCGTGCAGCAAGCGCGCGCGACCTCGCGCGGCGCTGGGCCTCGCAGGTGGCGGCGTCGGAGAAGGCGGCGACCGGAGAAGGCGGCCTCTCGACCGGCCTGATGCTCGCCTACGCCTTCCCGGATCGCGTCGCGCGCAACCGCGGCAATGGCAGCTTCGTGCTCGCCAACGGCCGTGGTGCCGCCGTCGATCAGACCTCGTCACTCGCCCGCGCGCCCTATATCGCGATCGGCGAGATGACAGGCACGGCGGCGAGCGGACGCATTCTGCTCGCAGCGCAAATCTCGCAGGACGAGATCGAGCAGCATTTCGCCGAGCATATCGAATCCGTCGAGGAGATCTCGTTCGATCGCGGCGCGATGGCGTTGCGGGCGCGGCGCAAGCGCGCGCTGCACGCGATCACGCTCTCCGAGGCGACGCTCGCCGTATCGCCCTCGGAGGACACAGCGCGTATCTTCGCGGACGGGCTGATCGCCGCGGGCCTCGACCGGCTGCCCTGGTCGAAGGCCGCCAAACAATGGCGCGATCGCGTGATATTTTTGCGCAAGGCCGAGGGCGACAGCTGGCCTGACCTGTCGGACGATGGGTTGATCGCGCGGCGCGACGATTGGCTGGTGCCGGCGCTCTACGACAAGATCGCGCTGAAGGATATCTCCGCCGGCGATCTCTCCGACGCACTGATGGCGTTGCTGCCGTGGGAGACGCGCGCACGGCTCGACCGCGAGGCGCCGACGCATTTCGAGGCGCCGACCGGAAGCGTGCTCGCGATTGACTATGAAGCCGAGCAGGGGCCGACCATCGCGGTGCGGCTCCAGGAATTGTTCGGCCTCAACACCCATCCGTCGATCGCCGCCGGCAAGGTGCCGCTGGTGCTGGAACTGCTGTCGCCGGCGCAGCGCCCGGTGCAGGTGACGCGCGATCTCCCTGGTTTCTGGCGCGGCAGCTACACTGCCGTGCGCTCCGATTTGCGCGGCCGCTACCCGCGCCATCCCTGGCCGGAAGATCCGGCGAATGCGCTGCCGACCCGACGGGTCAAGCCGCGCGGGACGTGAGCGTTACGAACACGCATTAACTGTCCGCTCATCCTTTTCGTCAAAATAGCACAGCTCTGGCCGCAGCGTCGCTCGCGGAGCGGCCTGCCGCGTGGTGAAATCGAGCTTCGGCTTCGAGTGGTGTGATGCGTAACATAATGATCTTCGCGGCGATCATGATCGGCCTCGGCACCTTCATGGCGCAGATGGCGGACAGGATGAGCTCCGCCTCGGCGACGTCGGTGCCGCGCACGGTAGCAGTCGCGTCCATCGCGCCGGCCGGCGGCCGCAGCCTCAACATCCCCCGCGACGGTCGCGGCCACTTCCAGACCGAGGGCCGGATCGAAGGTCAGCGCATCGGCTTCATGGTCGACACCGGCGCCTCCGTGGTTGCGCTGAACGAGACCTCGGCCGCCCGCTTCGGCCTGCGTCCCTCGCGCAGCGATTACAACGCCAACGTCTCTACCGCCAATGGCACCATCAAGGCCGCGCGCACCCGTATCGCCATGCTCGATGTCGGGGGCCTAATCGTGCGCGATGTCGATGCCATGGTGCTGCCGGACGAGGCGCTGTCCGAGAACCTGCTCGGCCTCTCGTTCCTCTCCCGCCTCAAGCGCTTCGAATACGCCAACGGTCAGATGGTGCTGGAGCAGTAAGGGTCTCTCAAAGGCTCCGGCGACCGCATATTTCAAGAAAATCTCTATTCCGACCGCTCTCGCGGCCAGATTTCCCCGTTACCAAACTGCCGCAATTATCATCCATAAGCTGCCATTCCCGCCTTCCGCTGCAGCCCGGCATTCGCTAAGGCTGCATCAAATCCTGGCTCTTTTTCACGAGACCGTCTCAATGTTCCCCAAGCCGAAATCCGTGTTGCTGCCCAACACCTATGCCTTCGAATCCGAGCCGATGGTGAAGGCCACGGGCTTTCGCGAATACGACGCGCGCTGGCTGTTCCAGAAGGAAATCAACCTGATGGGAATCCAGGCGCTCGGCATGGGGCTGGGCGCGCTGATCGCGGAGCTCGGCGTCAGCCAGGAGATCGTCACCGGTCATGATTTCCGCGGCTATTCGGCCTCGATCAAATATGCGCTGATCTCCGGCTTGATGGCAGCAGGCTGCAAGGTGCACGACATCGGGCTCGCGGTGACGCCGATGGCCTATTTCGCCCAGTTCGACCTCGACGTGCCCTGCTGCGCCATGGTCACGGCCTCGCACAACGACAATGGCTGGACCGGCGTGAAGATGGGCGCCAACCGCCCGCTGACCTTCGGCCCCGACGAGATGACGCGATTGAAGGAGATCGTGCTGGGTGCCGAGTTCAAGAACAAGGCCGGCGGCTCCTATCAATTCCACGAGAATTATCCGGCGCGCTACATCGCCGATCTCACCAGCCGCCCGAAGCTCAAGCGCAAGCTCAAGGTCGTCGCGGCCTGCGGCAACGGCACCGCAGGCGCCTTCGCGCCGCAGGTGCTGGAGGCGATCGGCTGCGAGGTGATCCCGCTCGACACCGAACTCGACCACACCTTCCCGAAATACAATCCGAACCCCGAAGACATGGAGATGCTGCACGCGATCCGCGACGCGGTGCTGCAGCACAAGGCCGATGTGGGCCTCGGCTTCGACGGTGACGGCGATCGCTGCGGCGTCGTCGACAACACCGGAGAGGAGATCTTCGCCGACAAGGTCGGCGTGATGCTGGCGCGCGACATGTCCGCGATCTACAAGGACGCGCAGTTCATCGTCGACGTGAAGTCGACCGGCCTCTTCATCACCGATCCGGTGCTGCAGAAGCAGGGTGCGAAAACCACCTACTGGAAGACCGGCCATTCCTACATGAAGCGCCGCACCAACGAAACGGGTGCGCTCGCCGGCTTCGAGAAGTCCGGGCATTTCTTCTTCAACAAGCCCTATGGACGCGGCTACGACGACGGTCTCGTCTCGGCGCTTGCGATCTGCGACATGCTCGATCGCGCGCCCGGCAAGTCGATGGCCGATCTCAAGAACGCGCTGCCGAAGACCTGGTCGTCGCCGACCATGTCGCCGCATTGCGGCGACGAGGTCAAATACGGCGTTATCGACAAGGTGGTGAAGCACTTCGAGGGCTTGCAGGCCAAGGGCGCCAAGATCGGCGGCCAGTCGATCCGCGATCTCGTCACCGTCAACGGCGTCCGCGTCACGGTCGAGGACGGCAGCTGGGGCCTGGTGCGTGCCTCCTCCAACAAGCCCGAGCTCGTCGTCGTGGTCGAGAGCCCGGTCTCCGAGCAGCGCATGCACGACATGTTCGAGATGGTGAATAGCGTGCTGCGCACCCATCCCGAAGTCGGCGAGTACAATCAGAAGATCTGAGGCGCGAGGCTAGCCTCACTTGCTGTCGTGCCCCGCGCAGGCGGGGCATCCAGTACGCCGGGGCTTCTCGATCGATTTCAGGCGTCACGGAGTACTGGATCGCCCGGTCAAGCCGGGCGATGACAGCTTCTCTGTGGTGACGTCTAAGCCGCCACCACCGCCGGGATCGGCAGCGCGGTGACCGACTTGATCTTCTCCATCGCGAAGCGCGAGGTGACGTTCTTCAGCGGCACGGCGCTGATCAGCTTCTTGTAGAACACGTCATAGGCCTGCATGTCCGCGACGACGACGCGCAGCATGTAGTCGACGTCGCCGGCCATGCGATAGAACTCCATCACCTCGGGCATGGCGCTGACGGCTTCGGCGAACTTCTTCAGCCAGGCGTCGGAATGGTCGGAGCTCTCGACCGACACGAACACGGAGATGCCGAGGCCGATCTTGTTCTGGTCGACCAGCGCCACCCGCTTGGTGATCACGCCGTCCGCCTCCAGGCGCTGGATGCGTTTCCAGCAGGGGGTCGAGGACAGGCCGACGCGGTCGCCGATCTCGGCGACGGAGAGGGAGGCATCGTCCTGGAGCACCATCAGAATCTTGCGGTCGATGGCGTCGAGGCGGCGGCTGGTCTCGGGGAGCGGGACGGCGAGATCGGTCATTTGAAGAACTTTGTTCCATATCAAGGGTTGATTTTCCTGATATAGAGAAAATCTTTCTATAGCAAGTCTATAATCTCGGCGTCCGTCCGAGCGGCGTCGCGCGCGGCGTATTCAAAAGCTCTTCGACTTCAAGACGTTGCGGGGCGGCCATGCCGCCGCCGTGGCGGGTGCATTTCAGCGCCGCGGCGGCCGCGGCGAATTGCAGCGCCTGCCGCACGTCGCTGCCTTCGGCGAGGCGAAGCGTGAAGGCGCCATGGAAGACGTCGCCGGCGCCGAGCGTATCGACCGCCTGAACCGAGACCGCCGGCGTCTCCTCCAACTTCCCCGTCTCGTTCAGCCAGATCGTGCCGTGCGGCCCGCGGGTGGCGGCGAGGAAGGCGGGCGTGAGCGCGGCCAGGCGCTGCAACGCCTCGCCATCATCGGCGATGCCGGCGGTCTCCTGCACCTGTTCACTGGCGAACAGCAGGTGCGAGGCGGCCGTCAGCAGGCCGTCCTGCAGCGACATCGCGCGATCGACGCCGACGACGACGGCAATACCGCGCCGGCGCGCCTCGGTGCAGAGCGAGGTCGCGAACGCGGCGCAGCGGCTTTCGACCAGAACCGCCCGGCAATCGGCGAGCAGTGCGTCGGCGTCCGGGAGCTGCACGGTCGACAAACCGAGATCGCGATAGATGGTGAGCGTTCGTTCGCCCGAAGGTTCGATCATGATCGCCGACACCGGTGTCGTGAGCCTCGGCATGCGGACGATGTGCGTGGTCTCGATCGCTTCAGCTTCCATCCGGTCCAGGATGAAACGGCTCGAAGTCTCCCCGGCATCGCCCATGGGGCCCGCGAAGGAGACGCGGCCACCAAGCCGCGCGATGGCGATCGCCGCATTGAGCGCGTTGCCGCCGCAGATCTCCGCAAGGTGCGTGGCGTTGGCCTTGCTGCCGCGCGCGGGCACGGCCTCGACCCGAAAGGTCAGGTCGCGCACGGGAATGCCGATGCAGAGGATGCGCGGCGCGATCACAGAGGGCGCCATCGGCGGTCAGCTCTGGTTATGCACCCAGCGGCCGAGCAGGTGATGCGCAATCGCAAACGGATGCGGGCCGGCGAGCCCGTCGGGATGCGTCCGCGTTAGCATCAAGGCGGCCTCCTCGCGCGTGAACCAGCGCGCATCCTCCAGCTCGGAATGATCGACGACGATGTCGTCGCTTACGGCCCGCGCGCTGCAGCCGATCATCAGTGACGACGGATAGGGCCAGGGCTGGGTCATGTAATATTGCACGTCGGTGCAGCGAATTCCGGATTCTTCGAGGATCTCGCGGCGCACCGCGTCCTCGATGGTTTCGGCGGCTTCGACGAAACCGGCGAGGCAGGAATACATGCCGGGGGGAAACTGCTTCTGGCGGCCGAGCAGGCATTTGTCGCCGGCGGCGACGTGCATGATCACGACGGGGTCAGTGCGCGGGAAATGCTCGGCCTTGCAACTCGGGCACTCCCGCTTCCAGCCGCCTTCCTTCATCCCGGTACGCGTGCCGCAATTGGCGCAATAGCCGTGGCGCTGGTGCCAGCTCACCATCGACTTCGCCATCGCGATCGCCGACAGCTCCTGCGGCGGCACCGCGCCCTGCATCGCCATACCGCGCAGCTCGCTCAGCGCGTAGTCTTCGCGCCCGATCAGCTTCTCGGACGCGGCCTGCGACAGGCCCATCCCGAACATCGCGGCGCCGTCGCGCAAGCCCAAGAAGATCGTGCCGGGATTGGCGCCACATTTCAGCGCCTCGTCAATCGAGAGCAGGGCGCGCACTTTTTCGCCCTCGCGCTTCACCAGCAGCGAGTCGCGGTAGACGACATAGGCGCGCGACGACGGCTTCTGCTCCATAGCGAACAGCTTTTCGTCGTCGCGGCGCAGATGCGCCGCGCGGTCGAGAATGTTGGTGACGAAGGCCGGCTGCCCCAGCGGAAACGAGTCGAATGCTGACATTTCTTGTTCTTTCAACCCAACCAGATCTTGCGGCGAAGCGCGCTGATGAAAGTCTGCACCTCAGTGGCGTCGTGCGCCAAGGGCTGCATCACGCCCCAGACCGGCCGCGGCCAGGCGGCGTCACTGGTGCGGCGCGCGATGACGTGGACGTGAAGCTGCGGCACGAGGTTGCCGAGTGCCGCGATGTTGAGCTTGTCGCATCTGGTGATCTCCTTCAGCGCACGCGAGACGCGGGAGATCTCGGTCATCAGCTGCGCCTGCTGCACCTCGTCGAGATCGATGATCTCGACCGCATCCGCGCGCCGCGGCACCAGCAGCAGCCATGGATAATGCGCGTCCTTGATGACCAATACCTTGGACAACGGCAAATCGCCGATGTCGATGGTGTCCTCTTTCAGGCGGGAGTGCAGCGACCAGGCGGGTTCGGACATATGTGTTTCCAGATTGCCCGATGGGGTCGGGCGCGTTTGGCCGGACCATACGATACGGAGTTGGCGAGGGGAAGGATAGGAGCCCGCAGGGGCAGCATGCACCGTTGTCGTCCCGGCGAAGGCCGGGACCCATACCGCGAGGTCTATCGTTTGCGGTTGGTGCTAATCCCGAACGACCAATCTTCGCAAAACATCCCCCTGTGGTTATGGGTCCCGGCCTTCGCCGGGACGACAGCGAATGTGTGGCGACGTCTTACGCCTCCGCAAGCACCCGCGCATTGGCGCGGACCGAGGCTTCGCTGACGCGGATGCCGAGGCCGGGGCCGTCGGGCACCACGACGTGGCCGCCGCGATTGGCGACGCGCTCTTCCAGCACGTCCTCGGTCAGCACATGATGCGGCATGTAGAATTCGCAGCCGAGCGAGATCCCCGGCGTCGCCGCGATCAGCTGCGTGCCGGCGGCGAGCCCGATGCCGCCCTCCCACAGCGTGCCGCCATAGCCGGGCAGGCCGGCGATGTCGGCGATCGCCATGATCGCCTGCGCCTCGAACAGGCCGCCGGCCTTCATCAGCTTGATCGAGACGGCATCTGCCGCCTCGCGGCGCACCACCTCCATCATGTCGCGGCGGTCGAAGCAGCTTTCGTCCGCGAGCACGGGTGTCTCAAGCGCCGCGGTGAGCTGCGCCATCACGTCGAGAAATTTGCGCGGCACCGGCTGCTCGATGAAGGTCGGTGCAAACTGCTCGACGTCGCGCAGGATCTTGATGGCGCCGAACGGCGCCAGCGCCTGGTTGTAGTCGACGCGAAGGTCGACCTTGTCGCCGAACTCGTTGCGGATCGCTGCGAGATGATCGAGATCCTCGCGATGCGGCTTCACGCCGGTCTTGACCTTGTAGATGACATTGCCGTCCGGAACCATTTTCCGCATGCGTTCGAGATCGGCGGCGAAATCCGGATCGGCGATGGAGAACGACAGCGGGATCGTGTCGCGCACGCGGCCGCCGAGCAGGTCGGCGACTGAAAGTCCCGACGACTTGCCGACGATATCGAGCAGCGCCATTTCGATCGCCACCTTGGCTTCGGCATGTCCGACCAGCGCGCGATCAAGCTCGGCCATCAGCGCGCGGATGCGACGCACGGATTTGCCAAGCACAACTGGCCGCAGATAGATGTCGAGCGCGGAAAAGGCCGCTTCCGGCGTTCCCGTGAACACTTCCCACGGTGCCGCCTCGCCCCAACCGATCACGCCGTCGCTAGAGGTGAGCTCGATCAGCACGCGCTTCACCGTGCCCTTGACGTTGCCGACGCCCTGGAGGCGCGCCATTTTGATCGGGCTCTCGATCAGGAATAGCCTGAGACGTTCGACGGTTGCTTCGGTCATGTCAGGCCTCCATTGACGTGCCAGACCTGGCCGGTGACGTAGGATGCTTTCGGGGAGGCCAGGAAGGCGATGATCTCGGCCACTTCCTCCGGCCGTCCGCGGCGGCCCATCGGGATCAGCGCCTCGGTCGCTGCGATCTGTTCGGGTGAAAGCCGGCTTTCGCTGGGCTTGTCCTTGACGATGAGGCCCGGTGCCACGGCGTTGACGGTGATGCCCTCCCTGGCGAGCTCGACTGCGGTGAGGCGCACCAGCGCTTCGAGCGCGGAGCGGCTCGCGGCCGTGGCTGCGAAGGGCGCGAACTCCGGCCGGATCGCGTGCGCAACGAACGACGACACTGCCACGATCCGCGCATCTCGTCCCGCACGCAGCAGCGGGAGCGCGGCGTCTACCAGCCGCGTGAACGCCAGTGCCGATTCATCCATCGCCTTGCGGAACTGATCCGCCGGCGTACCGATCGCGCTGCCGCGGCGGGCATGGCCGCCGACCAGGATCAATCCATCGAGCCGGCGGAAGGCGGCTTGCGCGGCGGCGACGGCGTCGGTGACCGCAGCCTCCTCGGCGAGATCGCCGAGGCATTTTGCGACGATCGCACCTTGCGCTTCGGCCTCCGCCGCCGTGGCGTCGAGGCCGGCTGCGTTGGAGCGCGTGTGTAGCAGCAGCGCAGTGCCGGGCGCTGCGAGCAGTTTTGCAGTGGCACGGCCGATGCCGCTGGCGGCGCCGGTGACGAGATAGACGCGATTGATTTCGGACATCACGATGCCGTTGTAACCGGCGGCAGCGCGCCGGTGCGGTGAAAATGGCTGAGAAAGGCGCGCGTCGCCGCTGCTTGCGGATTGTCGATCACCTGCCGCGCCGGGCCCTCCTCGACCACGACGCCGTCGCGCATGAAGATCAGGCGGTCGGCGACTTCGCGGGCAAAGGCGATCTCGTGGGTCACGATCACCATGGTCATGCCCTCCGACGCCAGCTGCTGGATCACGGCGAGCACCTCGCCGACAAGCTCGGGATCGAGCGCGGAGGTGGCCTCGTCGAACAGCATTACATCCGGCTCCATGGCAAGCGCCCGTGCAATCGCGACGCGCTGCTTCTGTCCGCCGGAGAGCGTTGCCGGATATTGGCCGGCCTTCTCTGCAAGCCCCACCTTCGCAAGTTGGGCCCGCGCCAGCTTCTCGGCGTCAGCCCTGGCCATGCGCCGCACCGTGACCGGTCCCTCCATCACGTTCTGGAGCGTCGTCATGTGCGGGAACAGATTGAAATGCTGAAACACCATGCCGGTGGTGGCGCGGAATCTTGCCAGCGTCTTCACATCGGGAAGCTTCGTACCCACGCCGAACGAAAAGCGGGTGTCGCCGACGCGAACGCTGCCGCCGTCGGGCGTCACCAGGAGGTTGATGCAGCGGAGCAGCGTCGACTTGCCGGAGCCGGACGGGCCGATCAGCGCGACGACGCCTCCCTTGGCGACATCGAGATTGATGTTCTTCAAGACCTCGTTGCTGCCAAAGCTTTTGCGCAGCGCCCGGATCTCGATCTTGGAAGGGGTCTCGCTCATTCGCCGACCGCCAGTCGTTTCTCGCCGCGCCGGACCATGATGGTCAGGGGAATCAGGATCGCCGCATAGGCGACCGCTACGGCGGTGTAGGTTTCCAGCGGACGGTAGCTGTCATGAGCGGCGACCTGGCTCTGATAGACCAGATCGGGCACCGCCAGCACCGAGACCAGCGAGGTGTTCTTGAACTGGATGATCGACTGGTTCATCAGCGCCGGGATCATCCGCTTGATCGCCTGCGGCAGCACGATGCGGCGCATGCTCTGTCCCGGCGTCATGCCGAGCGCGGCGCCGGCTTCGGACTGGCCGCGGTCGATCGAAATGATGCCGCCGCGGATGATCTCCGAATAGAACGAGCCGCCATAGAGCGACAGCGCCAGCGCCGAGGCCGTGATCGGCGTCATCTCCACACCGGCCAGGATCGGCAGCGCGTAATAGAACCAGATCAGCTGCACCAGGATCGGCGTGCAGCGAAATGCCTCGATGAAGGTCAGCGCGAGAAGGCGCACCGCGCGAAAGCGCGACAGGGTGCCGAACGCGCCGAACAGGCCGAAGACGAGGCCGAGCACCACGATGACCACGGTGAAGCCAACGGTGACGCCGAGCCCGTTGAGAAAGAGCCAGCGATAGCTCCAGAGGATGCCGAAGTCCCACTGATACATGCGTGTTACTCGTCGTACGCCTTGACCGCCGGCGTTGTCGTTCCGGGTTCGCCCTTCGGGCGCCCCGGAATGACAGTGTAAAAGCTTACAGCGAAACGCCCGGCGGAATGTCCGCCTCGGTCACGCCCACCAGCTCCATGTTGGTGATGATCGCGTTGCGGATGAAGCCGAGGCCCTTGTTGAAGTCGATCCAGGTGTTGACGTAGTCGCGCCAGGTCTTGTCGCTCTCGCGGCGGAAACCGGCGTTCGACGTGGTGGCGAAGATCGGCGTCGGCAGCACGAACTGGCCGAGCGAGGGGTTTTTCTTCAGCACCGTCAGCGACAGCATGGTGATCAGGCACTGCGCATCGACGCGGCCGGTCTGGAGCGCGGCGGTGGCGTCGTCGGCGGTCTTCAGCCGCGAGATCTGCGCCTTCGGCGTCAGGCGGCTGACGACCTGGTCGTGCGAGGAGCCCTGGTCGACCGCGATCTTGACGTCGGGCGAGTTCAGCTCGGCCCAGCTCTTCGGCTTGAAGTCCTTCTTGCAGAGGATGCCGAAGGCGTTGTTGAAGACTGGCACCGAGAAATCGACCACCAGCGCGCGCTTCGGGGTCGGGTTGAGGCCGAAGAAGATGTCGATCTTGTTGGACTGCAGGTCGAGCACCGAATTGCCCCAAGTGGTTTCGGTGATCTCGAGCTCGGCCTCCATGTCCTCCGCGAGTGCTTTCGCGATGTCGACGTAAAATCCCTTCCACTGGCCGGTCGAAAGATCCTTCATGTAATAGGGCGCGCCGCCGCCGACCGCGCCGATCCGCATCTTCTTGGTGCGGCGGATGCGGGCGAAGGTCGATTCGTTGGAATCGGCGGTCTGCGCCACGGCCGGGGACGCCAGCGTCGCCGCGCCAATCGCGCCAAGTCCGACAATCGATGCAACATCACGACGTGTAACCATTGGGATAAATCGCTTTTCTGTTGGAAGGGGTTCCGGCAGCGTTCTTACCAAGGCGCCTCCGGCAGTGAAAGCACAGCCTATCGGCTGTGCAGCCCGGGAATTGCCCGGATGCTGTGCAAGCCACGATGAAGCCCAGCCCGTTCAAGCCGATACCCGCTTGCTTTCCGGGCCTTTTGGCCCCAAATAGGGACCGGGAGATTGGCGGTGGACGAGCCACTCGCCAACCGGGTCAGGTCCGGAAGGAAGCAGCCCTAACGAGGTCCGGATCGGGTCGCTCGTCAGTCTCCTACCTGTTTTTCCGAGCGAATTGCGCCGGCGGCTCGGCCGCCAGCGCGCTCCTTTCCGCAAAGCCGGCCGAAAGACACTTCATTGCGGATCGACCGATGACCGACGCTGGCGCCCCTCATAACCCTGATAGCGCCGGCCAGGCCAGCACGCCCTACCGGGTGCTGGCGCGGAAATACCGTCCTTCCTCATTCGACGATCTGATCGGCCAGGAGGCCGTGGTCCGCACCGTCTCCAATGCGTTCGAGACCGGCCGCATCCCGCAGGCCTGGATCCTCACCGGCGTCCGCGGGGTCGGCAAGACCACCACTGCGCGCATCCTTGCCCGTGCGCTCAACTACGAGATGCCGGATGGCTCGGTGAAGGGCCCGACAGTTCAGATGCCGACGCTCGGCGTGCATTGCCAGGCGATCATGGAAAGCCGGCACATGGACGTGCTGGAGATGGACGCAGCCTCGCATACCGGCGTCGACGACGTTCGTCAGATCAATGACAGCGTCCGCTACGCGCCGGCCAGCGCCCGCTACAAGGTCTACATCATCGACGAAGTCCACATGCTGTCGACGGCGGCGTTCAACGCCTTCCTGAAGACGCTGGAGGAACCGCCGGAGCACGCCAAATTCGTGTTCGCGACCACCGAGATCCGCAAGGTTCCGGTCACGGTGCTGTCGCGCTGCCAGCGTTTTGACCTGCGCCGCGTCGAGGCCGACGTGCTGATGAAGCATCTGGCCAACATCGCGGCCAAGGAAAACGTCGAGATCGAGCCGGAAGCGCTCGGCATCATCGCGCGCGCCGCGGAAGGTTCGGTGCGCGATTCGCTCTCGCTGCTTGATCAGGCGATCGCGCATGCGGCAGGCACCGTGAAGGCCGATGCCGTCAGGCAGATGCTGGGGCTTGCCGACCGCACCCGTGTTATCGATCTCTTCGATTCGCTGGCGCGTGGCGACATCGCGTCCGCGTTCAGGGAGTTCCGCGACCAGTACGACGTCGGCGCCGATCCGATCGTCGTGCTCTCCGATCTCGCCGAATTCGTCAATTTCGTCACCCGTGTGAAGATCGTGCCGGCGACCGCCGACAACGTCGCCTATGGCGAGACCGAGCGCGTGCGCGCGCGAGATTTCGCCTCGAAGATCTCGATGCGCGTGCTGTCCCGGATGTGGCAGATGCTGCTCAAGGGCATCACCGAGGTGCAGGCCGCGACGCGGCCCGCCGCGGCCGCCGAGATGGTGCTGGTGCGCATCGCCTATGTCGCCGACCTGCCGACGCCGGACGAAGCGATCAAGATGCTGGAGCAGAACGGCGGCGGTTCGCCGATCGTGAGCGGCGGCAGTGCCGCGCGCAACGCGCCGGCCGGGCCGGTGGCGTCCGCGGCTCCGGTTCGCATGCCGACATCGTCCTCGTTCGGCGGTGGTGGTGCCCGTCCGCAGATGGCAACCCCCGCGCCGGATCCGCAAGCTGCCGCGCCCGTGTTGCGCGTCACGAGCTTCACCCAGCTCGTTGCGCTGGCCGGGCAGAAGCGCGACCTCCTGACCAAGGGCGCGCTCGAAGGCGACATGCGCCTCGTTCGTTTCGAGGAGGGGCGCCTGGAAGTCGCGCTCGAGCCCAACGCCTCCAAGACCATGATTTCCGATCTCGCGCGCAAATTCGAGCTTTGGACCGGGCGCCGCTGGACCGTGATCGTCTCCAACGAGCCGGGCCAGCCGACGCTGCGCTCGGTGAGCCAGGCGGCCAAGCAGGAACATGCGCGCACCGCCGAGGCCGATCCGCGCGTCCGCGAGGTGCTGTCGCGTTTTCCGGGTGCGAAGGTCGTCGAAGTCCGCAGGCTTGCCCCCGAGGCGCCGGAATCCGATATTAATGCCGACTATGGCAGTGACGATCCGCCCGACGGTTCCGACGGCGACGATCTCTAGAGCCAAATTTTCCAAGGACAGCACCAATGGTCGATATTTTCGGCATGATGAAGCAGGCGCAGCAGCTGCAATCCAAGATGCAGGAGATGCAGGATCAGCTCGCCAACGTCGAGGTCGAGGGCATCTCCGGCGGCGGTCTCGTCGCCGTGCGCATGACCGCGAAGATGGACGTCAAGGGGGTCAGGATCGATCCTTCGCTAATGAAGGCGGAAGAGCGCGAGGTGCTCGAGGATCTGCTCGTCACCGCGTTCGGCGAGGCCCGCCGCAAGGCGGAAGCCGCCATGCAGGAGAAGATGCAGTCGCTCACCGGCGGGCTCGGTCTGCCACCGGGGCTGTCGGGGTTGTTCGGCCAGTAGGATGGGCGCTGTTGCGGGTCCTGAAATCGAGCGGCTGGTCCAGCTTCTCGCGCGGCTGCCGGGCCTCGGCCCGCGCTCGGCGCGGCGCGCCGCGCTGCATTTGATCAAGAAGCGCGAAGCGCTGATGATGCCGCTGTCCTCGGCCATGCAGGTCGCGCTCGACAAGGTCCAAGTGTGCAAGACCTGCGGCAACATCGACACGCAAAGTCCCTGCACGGTCTGCACCGATCCGAGGCGCGATCCCTCGATCATCGTGGTCGTCGCCGACGTTGCCGATCTCTGGGCGCTGGAGCGGGCTAATGCCACTCAAGGGCGCTATCACGTGCTGGGCGCGACATTGTCGCCGCTCGACGGCGTCGGCCCGCAGGACCTCACCATCGAGGCGCTGGTCGCGCGCGCGCATGAGGCACAGGTGCATGAGGTCATCCTGGCGCTGAATGCCACCGTCGACGGCCAGACCACCGCACACTACATCACCGACCTGCTTCAGGACGCCAACGTAAAAGTAACCCGGCTCGCCCATGGTGTGCCGGTCGGCGGCGAGCTTGATTATCTCGATGAAGGTACGCTATCGGCCGCGATGCGGCAGCGCACCCTGTTCTAGCCATCCAGACTTACGGAACAGACGACATGACGAAACTTTTCGCCACACGATGGGCTTTGGTCGCAACGCTGACGATGCTGGCCACGCCGGCCGTCTCCGCGCAGCAGGACGACGGGGCTCCGCCGCCGTCGAAGCCCGGCAAGCCGATCAATGCCGGCGAGGTGCTGTCGGGCGAGCTGAACACGATGAAGGTGCGCGACGTCAAGAACGTCGGCAAGCGGGTTGCGACCTACCAGATCACCTCCGAGCCGCGCCGGCTGCCGCCGCCGAGCGGGCTGTGCAATCTCGAGACCGGCCCCGAAACCTTCCAGCTCGTTCCGAGCGGCGACGCGCAGGCCGCACAGCTGAAGACGTTCGCCGGCAAGGAGATCTCGGTCAAGGTCGACGAGATCGCCTGCGCCAGCGATCCGGGCCAGATGAGCGAAGCCGTGATCACGAAGTGGAGCCTGATCAAGAAGCAGTAGGGGGCGGTTCGCTCTGGTCTCTCCGTCGTCATTGCGAGGAGCACTTGCGACGAAGCAATCCAGACCGTCTCCGCGGCGGCAGTCTGGATTGCTTCGCTTCGCTCGCAATGACGAAGGCGAGAGAGTCGACCTAAACCCTTACCGGCCCCAGTGTCTCGAAATGTCCGCGCTTCTGCAGCCAGGCCAGCAGCACCAGGCTCGGGATCGCCACCAGCATGCAGATCACGAAGAACAGCGGCCAACCGGTGGTATCAGCCACGAAGCCGGCGCCTGACGAGAGATAGGTCCGCCCCACCGCGGCAAGTGCGGTGAGCAGCGCATATTGCGTCGCCGTGTGCAGCGGGTTCTGGCAGAGCGCCGAAAGATAGGCGACGAAGATCACCGTGCCGATGGCGCTGGTGAAGTTCTCACAGGTGATGGCGAAGGCGAGCGCCCATTGGCTGGTACCGACGAAGGCCAGCCAGGAGAAGGAGAGGTTCGCGAGCGCCTGCACCACGCCGCCGATCCAGAGGCTGCTCGCAAGCGAATAGCGCCGCGCGACGAAGCCGCCGGCAAAACCGCCGATCAGCGTCGCAGCGAGGCCCACGCCCTTCACGATCGCCGCGTAGTCGTTGCGGGAGAAGCCGAGGTCGATCACGAACGGCGCGGTCATCGTGCCGGAGAAGGCGTCGGTGAATTTGAACAGCACGACGAAGGCGAGCGCGGCGAGCGCGTCTTTGCGCGTCAGGAATTCGGAGAAGGCGCCGATCGCCGCGTGCAGCACGCGCGCGAACGCGGTCTGCGTCTGCGTCGCGGCTTCCGCCCGCACCGACTGCTCGGGCTCGGTCGCGACCAGCGCCGTGACCGTCCCGATCAGCACCATCGCCGCCATCACCACATAGCCCCACATCCAGGCGGACGTGCGGGTGATGCCGGTGCTCTCGAAGCCCGAGACGATGAACAGCGCGCCTGCGGTCGAGACCAGCATGCCGATGCGATAGGCCGCGACATACGACGCCATGCCGGCGGCCTGCTCGCTCTCCGGCAGGCTCTCGACCCGGAAGGCGTCGACCACGATGTCCTGCGTCGACGAGGCCGTCGCCACCAGCAAGGCGCCGAGCGCGACATAGAACGGCGAGCGCGCGGGATCGGTCAGCGCCAGCAGCAGTATCGCGACGATCAGCAGCAATTGCGAGAACAGCAGCCAGCCGCGGCGCCGTCCGAACACGCGCGTGAACAGCGGCACATGCATCGCATCCACCAGCGGCGCCCACAGGAATTTCAGCGTGTAGGGCGTGCCGACCAGCGCAAACAGCCCGATGGTCTTGAGATCGACGCCGGATTCCCGCATCCACACCAGCAGTGTAGAGCCCGACAGTGCCAGCGGCAGCCCGGACGAGAAGCCGAGGAACAGCACGATCAGCACCCGCGGTTGCAGGTAAACGGAAAGGCTGTCACGCCAGGAGGTGGGGGCCGTGCCGGGGCCGGCAGGGGAGGTCGCGTCGGGTGCGGTCATGGGGAGGTGTTAGCAGATTCTGGCGGCGCTGCCTCGGCCTCAAAACTCGTCATGCCCGGGCTTGTCCCGGGCATCCACGTTCTCGCTGTCGCTGAAAAGGTCGTGGATGGCCGGGACAAACCCGGCCATGACGACACAGGCCTCACTCCCCCGCCTGAAGCTTCCTCGGGAACAACTCGGCAGCACCGGTGGCCACGAGATGCGGCGCTTCCGGTGCATCGCTCTTGCTGAAATCGAGTTCTTCGATGCGTCCGGCGCGCTTCTCGATCTTGTCGGCGGAGATCAGCACCTGCCGCACGTCCTCGTTGGCGTCGGCAAAGTGCTTCTGCAATTTCAGCACGCGGTCGCGCAGGCGGCCGAGATCGTCGCCGAGCTTGATCACTTCGGTACGGATCTGGTCGGCGGCGTCGCGCATGCGCGCGTCCTTCATGATCTGCTGCATCACCTGGATCGCCAGCATCAGCAGCGAGGGCGACACCAGCACCACGCGGGCGCGATACGCCTTCTGGATCACGTCGTCGAAACCGTCGTGGATTTCGGCGTAGACCGATTCCGACGGCACGAACATCAGCGCCATGTCCTGGGTCTCGCCGGCGACGAGATATTTTTCCGCGATGTCGCTGACATGCTTCATGACGTCGCCGCGCAGCCGCTGCGTGGCGATCCTCTTTTCCTCGTCGGTACGCGCGTCATGCAGCGCGGTCATCGCTTCCAGCGGAAATTTCGCGTCGATGCAGAGTGGCCGCTGGTCGGGCAGGAACACGACGCAGTCCGGGCGCTTGCCGGTCGAAAGCGTGAACTGGAATTCGTAGGCGCCCTTCGGCAGACCGTCCTGGACGATCGCTTCCATCCGCGCCTGACCGAAGGCGCCGCGCGACTGCTTGTTGGCGAGCACGTCGCGCAGGGTCGTCACCTGCGTGGTGAGATCGGTGAGGTTCTTGTGCGCGCTGTCGATGATGCCGAGCCGCTCGTGCAGCGCGCGCAGGCTCTCCATGGTGTTGCGGGTGGTGTGCTCCATGGATTGGCCGACCCGGTGGGTCACCGAATCCAGCCGCTCGTTGACCGCGCGTGCCATGTCGGCCTGGCGGCCGGCCAGCGTCTGGGTCATGGCGTCGACGCGCCCCGAAGCCTCGCTCTGGGCATGCAACATCTGGCTGATGCGCTCCTCGAGTTCGTCGGCGCGGATCGCGTTGGCCATCGCGAGTTCCGCGCCGCGCCGCCCGGAGCGCGCGATCACGACGGCGATCACCACCATCAGGATGAGGACCAAGGCGCCAAAGCCGATCAGCGCGTCCACGGTGCGCACCGGCCAGTCGCCGAGCATGAAAATGATCTCGTTCATGCCCCTGCTTCTAGCCGATTCGCTGGGGGGCACGAACGAATAGCGAACATTTATGGTAAACGCCCTGTTAATTTTTATGGTTAACGAAACCCGAAGTTTTATGGTTAGCGAAGGGTTAACGGGGTTCCCGGCCGGATTGACCGCATCGAACGCGCGGCTTAAATCGCGGCCATGGCCCTCAGAGAAATCATCATCCTGCCCGACAAGCAGCTGCGTCTGGTCTCCAAGCCGATCGAGAAGGTCACGCCGGAGATCCGCAAGCTTGCCGACGACATGTTCGAGACCATGTACGACGCGCCCGGCATCGGGCTCGCGGCGATCCAGATCGCGCAGCCGTTGCGGCTGATCACCATGGATCTCGCCAAGCCCGACCAGGACGGCGAGACCAAGCCCGAGCCGCGCGTCTTCATCAATCCGGAAATCATCGCCTCCTCGGAGGACCTGTCGGTCTACGAGGAAGGCTGCCTGTCGATCCCCGAATATTACGAGGAGGTCGAGCGCCCTGCCAAGGTGCGGGTGCGCTACACGGATCTGGACGGCAAGGTGCACGAGGAGGACGCCGAAGGCCTCTACGCCACCTGCATCCAGCATGAGATCGACCATCTCAACGGCGTGTTGTTCGTCGACTATCTGTCAAAGCTCAAGCGCGACCGCGTGCTGAAGAAGTTCGAGAAAGCCGCCAAGCGCGCGGAGTGAGTACAAGCGACTGTGCTGCCCCACATTCCCCTGCGCTCCCTCCCCCCTTGTGGGGGAGGGCGGGGGAGAGGGGTGGCCCAGCAAAAGGCGTTCGTCGTTTGCGAGCGCGAGCGACAAAGCGCCCGCGCTCAAGCCGAGAGAGCGCGTCGTGTGGCACCCCTCTCCCTAACCCTCCCCCACAAGGGGGGAGGGAACGTACCGAGTACTTGTCATGCCCCTCCGCCTGATCTTCATGGGCACGCCCGATTTCTCCGTGCCGACGCTGCTCGAGCTCGTCGCGCATGGCCACGAGATCGCGGCCGTGTATACGCGCGCGCCGAAGCCCGGCGGCCGCCGCGGCCTGCAATTGCAGCCGACCCCGGTGGAAGAGGCCGCGCGAAAGCTTGGCATTCGCGTGCTGACGCCGAAGACGTTGAAAACGCCGGAGGCGCTGGAAGAATTTCGCGCCTTCGACGCCGATGCGGCGGTCGTCGTCGCCTATGGCATGATCCTGCCGCAGGCGATCCTCGATGCGCCAAAACTCGGCTGCTACAATCTGCACGCCTCGCTGCTGCCACGCTGGCGCGGTGCCGCTCCCATCAACCGCGCAATCATGGCCGGCGATGCCGAGAGCGGCGTGATGGTGATGAAGATGGATGTTGGCCTCGACACCGGCGACGTCGCCATGGCGGAACGGCTCGCGATCACGGACAACATGATCGCGGCGGATCTGCACGATCGTCTGTCGCGGCTCGGTGCCGATCTGATGGTGCGCGCCATGGCCGCGCTCGACCGCGGCGGGCTCCAGCTCAAAAAGCAGAGCGAGGACGGCGTCACCTATGCCGCCAAGATCGACAAGGCCGAAGCGCGGATCGACTGGACCAGGCCCGCGCGCAAGGTGCTGCGCCATATCCACGGCCTGTCGCCGTTTCCCGGCGCCTGGGCCGAGCTTGAGAATGCACGGGTAAAAATCCTGCGCTGCGAGCTGGCGAAAGGCGCGGGCGCACCCGGCGAGGTGCTCGACGATCACCTCACCATCGCCTGCGGCGAGGGCGCAATCCGCCTTATCGAGCTCCAGCGCGAAGGCAAGGCACGCATGCAGGCCGCGGACTTCCTGCGCGGCGTGCCGCTCAAGCCGCCGATGCGGCTGGCCTGATGCCCCGCTACAAGCTCATCATCGAATATGACGGCGCGCCGTTCTTCGGCTGGCAGGTGCAGGAGACGCTGCCCTCGGTGCAAGGCGCTTTGGAGGCAGCGGTGAAGGCGATGACCGGCGCGGATGCGCGTGTGCACGGTGCGGGCCGCACCGATGCCGGCGTGCACGCGCGTGGCCAGGTCGCGCATGTCGATGTCGACAAGCAGTTTCCGCCGGGCCGTTTTCGCGACGGTTTGAATGCGCATCTGCGCCCGCATCCCATCGCCGTGCTCGAAGCTGATATCGTGCCGGATACTTTCGAGGCGCGCTTCTCGGCCGTGAAGCGCCACTACCGCTATCGCATCGTCAACACCCGCGCCAATCTCGCGCTCGATGCCGGCCATGCCTGGCGCGTGCCGCGCCGGCTCGACGCCGACGCGATGCATGCGGCAGCGCAACGCCTGCTCGGCAAGCACGATTTCACCACCTTCCGCGACACCGAGTGCCAGGCCAAGTCGCCGGAGAAGACGCTCGATCAACTCGACGTGCTGCGTGACGGGCGCGAGATCACGATTCTCACTTCGGCGCGCTCGTTCCTGCACAGCCAGGTGCGCTCGATGGTGGGGTCGCTGATGTGGGTCGGCGAAGGCCGCTGGACCGCCGACGATCTCTCGGCCGCGCTCGCAGCCCGCAACCGCGCCGCCTGCGGCATCGTCGCCCCGCCGGACGGGCTGTATCTGATGCAGGTGGATTATTAGAGTGTGATGCCGCCACACCGTCATGGCCGGGCTTGTTCCGGCCATCCACGTGCGTCAACATGCGACCATGCATGGGGGATGGGTGTACATCCTGGCGAGCGCGGCAACGGCATTTTGTATGTCGGTGTGACGAATGACATTATTCGTCGCGTGTACGAGCATCGAAATGGACTCGTGCCAGGCTTCACCAAGAAGTACGGCGTCAAGCTGCTCGTCTATTTCGAGCGCTATGAGGACATCCAAACCGCAATCCAGCGCGAGCACAACATCAAGCATTGGTCACGAACGTGGAAGGTGAGGCTAATCCTGAAGGAGAATCCCGAATGGAAGGACCTTTACGATACGATTGTCCAGTAAGGCGGGCCTGAGCTCCCGCCACTGCCGTCATGGCCGGGCTTGTCCCGGCCATCCACGAACTTGTTTCGCGGTCGCAAAGAACGTAGATGCCCGGGAATGACGGCGGAGTGATTGGCGGCAGCGAGATAGCCTCACAGCCTACCCAAAATACCTCGCCAAAATCGCGCGATACACCTTCGTCAGCTGCTCCAGATCTCCGACCGGCACGCGCTCGTCGACCTGGTGCATGGTCTGGCCGACCAGGCCGAACTCGATCACCGGGCAATAGCTCGAGATGAAGCGCGCATCCGAGGTGCCGCCTGAGGTCGACAGCTCCGGCTTGCGGCCCGTCACCTCCTCGATCGCGGACACCGCGAGTTCGGTGAACGGGCCGGACTTGGTCACGAACACGTTCGAGTTCGAGGGCTCCCAGACGATGCGGGCGCGGATGCGGTTGCCGCAGGCTTTTGTCAGCCGCGTCTCGACCAGCTCGCGCAGGCTCGCCTGGGTGTGGTTGTCGTTGTAGCGGATGTTGAACTTTGCGCGGGCCTGTCCCGGGATGACGTTGTTGGCGGTGTTGCCGACGTCGACCGAGGTGAATTCGAGATTGGAAGCCTGGAATTGCGCGCTGCCATGGTCGAGCGGCTCGTCCGAGATGGCCACGATCAGCCGCGAGATATCAGGCACCGGATTGGCGGCGCGGTGCGGATAAGCGACGTGGCCCTGCACGCCGTCGACGTACAGCGTACCCGATTGCGAGCCGCGGCGGCCGACCTTGATGGTGTCGCCGAGCGCCTCGACGTTGGAGGGCTCTCCGAGCACGCAATGGTCGAATTTCTCGCCGCGCTCCGCCGCCCACTTCAGCAGCTTGATGGTGCCGTTGATGGAAACGTCTTCCTCGTCGCCGGTGATCAGAAAGGAAATCGAACCTTTGCCGTCGCTGCGCGGCTTGCCGTCGTTCGCGGCGAGATGCTCCAGCACCGCGGCAACCGAGCAGGCGATGCCGCCTTTCATGTCGACCGCGCCGCGGCCGTGCAGAAAGCCGTCCTTCACCTCGCCGGAGAACGCGCCGACGCTCCAGGCGCTCTCGTCGCCAGGCGGCACCACGTCGGTGTGGCCGGCAAAGGTGATGTGCGGCCCGTCAGTGCCGATCCGCGCATAGAGATTGTCGACGTCGGCCGTGCCGGGCTCGCTGAAGGTCACGCGGTGGCATGTGAAGCCTGCCGCGTTGAGGACATGTTCGAGCACACCCAGCGCACCGGCATCGGCGGGAGTTACCGAGGGGCAGCGGATGAGATCGCGGGCAATCGAGAGAGCATCGGTCATGCGCCCCGCTTAACATGCATGCCGCCGGGTGGGCTAGCACTGGGCGGGACAAATTCGATCTCGCTCTGCTGGTCCCAGCTTTTCGCCGGGGGCGAGGCGGGCGCGGAGCCGCTCTGCACTTCAGCCAACGGATCGGCGCCGAACCGGTTATCGCCGGAGGTGCCGGGCACAATGAACATTTCCACGAGGCCCCAAAACCACGGAATGTGCATGGCCCAGGCGAGGGCAACAACCGATTTTGATTCGGTCGGCAGCAGGTCCGAGAACTGGTCGAACAACGCGGGCACGACGAAGAACGGAACCAGCCACCAGCCGCCCCGGTCGCGATCGTGCAGCCGCTTGGTCGCGGTTGCGAGGTAGATCCACAGGAATAGCGAGCTGCCGAGCACTTTGAGGACGAGGGTCGGACGATCAGTGGTTGCCAGCAGACGGTAGGCCCTGGGATCGACCACGTTGAAGATGTCGTCGACACCGAAATCGAAGTCGACCTTGAAGTTGAAGGCGAAGGTTGCGGCCCCGTTCAGCACCTTGATGGCCTGGTCGATCATCCCGAGCATGCAGGCCAGCAGCATGACGATCAGCAGCGCCTGCCACAGCAGCGCGCGGTTGATGCGGCCGTCGAAGCGGAACAGATACCAGGTCCAGTCCATGCCAATGGCTCCGGGCGGGAGAGGTCGCCCGGATGTTGGTCGCGATGGGGGGAGGGAGGGTTCGATGGAGCCTCGGTGTCGTCCCGGCGAAGGCCGGGACCCATAACCACAAAACAGAGTTGGTCGCGAAGCTGCTAACTCCGAGTCTTCGCCAAACCACGCGCGGGAGTATGGGTCCCGGCCTTCGCCGGGACGACGATGGATAGCAGCTGGCCGAACTTAATCCCGCAGCAGCTCGTTGATGCTCGTCTTGGAGCGCGTGCGCTCGTCGACGCGCTTGACGATGACGGCGCAGGCGGTGCTCGGGCCAATCTGGCCATTCTTCATGGGCTTGCCGGGCAGCGCGCCGGGAACGACGACCGAATATTCCGGCACTTCGCCGATGAAGATCTCGCCGGTGTCGCGATCGACGATCTTGGTCGAGGCACCCAGGAATACGCCCATCGACAGCACCGCGCCCTTGCGCACGATCACGCCCTCGGCGACCTCGGAGCGGGCGCCGATGAAGCAATCGTCCTCGATGATCACGGGCTCGGCCTGCAGCGGCTCGAGTACGCCGCCGATGCCGACGCCGCCGGAGATGTGCACGCGCTTGCCGATCTGCGCGCAGGAGCCGACGGTCGACCAGGTGTCGATCATGGTGGATTCATCGACATAGGCGCCGAGATTGACGAAGGACGGCATCAGCACGACGTTGCGGGCAATGAAGGCCGAGCGGCGCACGATGGAGCCGGGGACGGCGCGGAAACCGGCGTCGCGAAAGCGGTTCTCGCCCCAGCCGTCGAACTTCGAGGGCACCTTGTCCCACCAGGTCGCCTTGCCGGGGCCGCCGGGAATGGCGCCCATGTCGTTGAGGCGGAACGAGAGCAGCACCGCCTTCTTCAGCCATTGATTGACCTTCCACTTGCCGTCGGCGTCGCGCTCGGCAACGCGGGCCTCACCCTTGTCCAGAATCTCCAGCGCGTGATCCACGGCCTCGCGGACCTCGCCTTTGGTCGAGGTCGAGACGCCGTCGCGCGCCTCGAAGGCGCCGTTGATGGTGGATTCGAGGGCGGACAGGGACATCGGGATTTCCTCTTCGGGAAGGCTAGGATTTGTAACGGATTGGAGCGCTTTTTCGGGATTTGACGGGGAGGAGTCAAGGCATACTCAGCGTCGCCCCGGCCTAGTGCGCAATTGCGCACGGGGGGCCGGGGCCTATACCCACAGGGCCAAGTTTTGCGAAGACTCGGAGTTGCCAGTCGCGCGCTTCAACCGCGTCTTGGGGTTATGGGTCCCGGCCTTCGCCGGGACGACTTGGGGAGACAGGTGACAGCCTCTCCAAAAACCCCGCGAGATCATCCGTGACATGGTCGACATGGGCCGCATCACGGCCCGCCAGCTCCCAGTCCTCACGCACGACCTCTTTCGTCCCATCCGGTATCACCAGCACGGTGGTCATGCCGAGCTCGTGCGGGACGGTGAGGTTGCGGGCGAGGTCCTCGAACATCGCGGCGCGGGTCGGATCGACCACGTGGTCGGCGAGAAACTTGCGGTAGGTCTGCGGCGCCGGCTTCGGCTCGAATTCGGCGGCGATGATGTCGAACACGCCGTCGAAATGCGTGGCAAAGCCGAGCCGCGCCAGCACCGCATCGACATGATCGACCGAGCCGTTGGTCAGGATCAGCTTTCGTCCCGGCAGTTTCGCGATGGCCTCGCCCAGCGCGGGGTTCGGCTCCAGCGGGGAGTGGTCGATCTTGTGGACGTAGGCGAGATAGTCGTCGGCGCGTACGTTATGCAGGGTCATCATGCCGCGCATCGTGGTGCCGAAGCGCTGGTAATAATCCTTCTGGATCTTGCGCGCCTCCACCGGCGTCAGATTCAGCCAGTTGCAAACGAACTCGGTGATCCGCGCATCGACCTGCTGCCACAGATTGACGTGGTGCGGATAGAGCGTGTTGTCGAGGTCGAACACCCAGGTGTCGACATGGCCAAAGGCGCGAGGGGAGGTCATTGCGGCTCTCTATTCGCTATCGGAGAGGGCCCCCAACTTCCCGCCGTCGTCCCGGCGAAGGCCGGGACCCATACCGCGTGATCTATCAATGGGGCACGCTGATCGTCGTTCTTCGTAAAACCCAATCCTGGGATTATGGGTCCCGGCCTTCGCCGGGACGACGATGGTGTTTGTTGCGTCATCACAAAAGCAATCACGGCATCGCAAACCGCAGCGTCTTGCCGCCGCTCGACATGTCCACCGCGCCGAAGCCCGTCGCCGCGAAACCGCGCGCGCCGCAGTCGGTCTGCTCGTTGGTCTCAAACTTGGTCTCGCGCGTGCAAAGCTGCTTGTCGCCGCCCCAGTTCAGTGGCTTGTCCTTCAGCTTGACGATGCGGTTGTCGGCGTCGATGGCTTCCGCGAAGCTGAAGATCTGCTTCGGCTGGCCGCTCACATCAGGGTGCAGGCAGGTCTTGGGGTCGATGCGATACCAGCCGCGGCTCGTCACCGACTTGCCGTCGTCGGTGGCGACCGCCGCCATCACCTTGTGCGTGGTGTCGTTGCACCAGGTGAGGCCGGTCGCAGACGGCGTCTGCACGGCATCGACCATGGTCTTGAAGAAGTTCGGCGACGACAGGATGTCGGACGACAATCCGCGGCTCTTCAGGAAAGCGGCCAGCGCGCCTTGCGTCTTCGGCCCGTCGACGCCGTCGATCGGCGCGGCGTCGTAGCCTGCGATCACCAAAAGCCGCTGGATGCCGGCGAGGCGGGCCTGCTCGTCGTCATATTCGGAATCCTCGGCGAGATAGGCGACGAAATTGCCATCCGCGCCTTGCGTCGGCGTGATCTGGGTGAAGGCGGCCTGGGTCTGGCCGCTGCGGCACTGCCGCGCGGCCGCGATGACGAAATTGTCCTGTGCGACGCACAGCGTGTCGCTGCCGTTCTGCGGGATCGGGGATGCGCCGTAGACGCCGAGCGCGCGGGCGTTTAGCAGGATGCGGTCGGCGGAGAGCGTGCCCTGCACCACTACGCGGCAGGTGGCGGGGTCGATCCTGAACCAGCCGCGCGTCGCGGTCGCCGCCTTGTCGTCGATGCCGATCGCGGCCTCGACGACATAGGACATGCGATTGCAGATCTTGAGGTCGGCGACAGCCGGCGCGGAGGAGAAGACAAACGAGACGGCCGCGGCGGGGAGCGTCATCAGGAAGCGTGTGAAGGCGGAACGACCGTGCCGCCGAGCTCTCCGCTCGTCATGCCCGGGCTTGTCCCGGGCATCCACGTTCTTGGCGCGGAACGAAAGGTCGTGGATGGCCGGGACATCTTCGCGAAGACGCGCTTCGCGCTGTTGCCCGGCCATGACGGCTTTCATGCGTGGCGCCTCATCTCTCACTTGTGGATCAGCGTTCCCGTGCCCGTGTTGGTGAAGAGCTCGAGCAGCACCGCATGCTGCATCTTGCCGTCGATGATGACGACGCCCTCCACGCCCTGTTCAAGCGCGTAGATGCAGGTCTCGACCTTCGGGATCATGCCGCCGGAAATGGTGCCGTCGGCGATCAGCTTTCGCGCGTCCTTGACCGAGAGCTGCGGGATCAGCTTCTTGGACTTGTCGAGCACGCCCGGCACGTCGGTGAGCAGCAGCAGCCGCTTTGCCTTCAGCGCGCCGGCCACGGCGCCCGCGAAAGTGTCGGCGTTGACGTTCAGCGTCTGGCCCTCTTTCGAGGTCGCGAGCGGTGCGAGCACCGGAATCAGCTCGTAGCCGATCAGCTGGTTGAGCAGCGTGAGATCGACTTTCTCGGGATCGCCGACGAAGCCGAGATCGACCGCCTTCTCGATGTGCGAGTCCGGATCCATGATGGTGCGCGTCGTCTTGGACGCCTTCACCATGTTGGCGTCCTTGCCGGACAGCCCCACCGCCTTGCCGCCGGCCTCGTTGATGTAGCCGACGATCTGCTTGTTGACGGAGCCGGCGAGCACCATCTCGACGATCTCGATGGTCGCGGCATCGGTGATGCGCAGGCCGGCGGCGAATTCGGAGACGATGCCGAGACGCTTGAGCATGGTCGCGATCTGCGGGCCGCCGCCATGCACCACCACCGGATTGATCGCGGTCTGCTCGAGCAGCACGATGTCGCGGGCAAAATTCTTCGCGGTCTCCTCGTCGCCCATGGCATGGCCGCCATACTTGATGACGATGGTTTCCTCGTCATACTGCTGCATGTGCGGCAGCGCTTCGGACAGGATGCGGGCCTGGTCGAGCGGAGAGATTTCGGTCATGAGGCGGATCTCGCTGGCGGGATACTCGGGCCGCGTTCTATCCGATTGGCGGGCGGCGCGCAAAGTGTGGCTGGCATGCCGCTCTCGTGTCCCGGACGCGGTGCGGCGCGCAGTGCCGCGCCGCTGAGCCGGGATCCAGAAGCGGCACGGGCCCCGGCTCAGCAGCGCACCGCTGAAGCGCTGCGCTGCGTCCGGGGCACGAGACTTATTTCTTCGCCACCACCGCGGCCGCGAGCGTCACCGCCAGCCAGCTCAAGATCATCACCGATCCACCGGTCGGCGCCGCATATGGAAACAGCGAATGGCCGACATATTGCCGCAAGGTCAGGTCGCCCGCAAACAGCGCGGCGCCGGCTGCGAAGCCGGACGCGGCGATGATGCCAATTCCGCCGTGCAGAAGGCCGCGCCCGAGCAGGGCGACAGCCGCGAGTATGGCAGTTGCATGAAACAGCAGCATGGCGCTTGCGGCGGCGAGCCGGCTCGCTTCGCCGCCATGCGCGGAGGCGGCGGCCAGCGCGACGCCGGCGGCGCCCATCAGACCGGCAAGCCCGATCAACAAGCGGAATGCCGCCATCACGAGGTCCGCTCTTCCAGCAACTTTGCGATCGCGGCGCGCAGCTCGGCCATCCCAGTCGCGCTCCGTGACGAGGTCGCGAGCACGTTGGGGAACGCGGCCGGACGTTTGGCGAGCGCGGCCTCGGTCTCGACGATGCGCGATTGAAGCTCGGTGGCCTTGATCTGGTCGGCCTTGGTCAGCACGAGCTGGTAGCTGACCGCGGAGCGATCGAGCGTCTTTAGGACTTCGAGATCGACGTCCTTGAGGCCGTGCCGCGCGTCGACCAGCACGTAGACGCGCGCGAGGCTGGCGCGTCCGAGCAGGAATTTGTGGATCAACTCGGTCCAGGACGCGACCTGGCTCTTCGGCGCCTTGGCATAGCCATAGCCGGGCATGTCGACGAGGCGCAGCTCGGTTTTGCCGGGGACCTCGAAGAAGATCAGCTCCTGGGTGCGACCCGGCGTATGGGAGGTGCGCGCGAGCGCGTTGCGGCCGGTCAGCGCGTTGATCAGGCTGGACTTGCCGACATTGGAGCGGCCGGCAAAGGCGATCTCCAGCCCCGCCATCGGCGGCAGCGTTTCAGTTGAGGGCGAAGCCCAGATGAACTGCCAGTCGCGCGTGAACAGCTTTCGCCCGACCTCGATCAGCTTCGCATCCTTGTCGTCATTCATGCGAAAGCTTTCTGTCTGTCCGCGTCATTGCGAGCGAAGCGAAGCAATCCAGAAATGCATCCGCGGAGGGACTCTGGATTGCTTCGTCGCTTCGCTCCTCGCAATGACGGCTACGTCGCCTCAGTCGTCAGTTTTTTTTTGAAGGAGTTTCGAATGTTGTCGAACAACTCCACCTTCACCCCGTTACGGCGCATGATGTAGCTCTGCTGGAGCACCGAGAGCGTGTTGTTCCAGGCCCAGTAGATCACGAGTCCCGCCGGGAAGCCCGCCAGCATGAAGGTGAAGATCAGCGGCATCCAGTTGAAGATCATCTGCTGGGTCGGATCCGGCGGCGTCGGATTCAGCTTCATCTGGAACCACATCGTGATGCCCATGATGATCGGCCAGATGCCGAGCGCGAGGTAGTGACCGAACAGCGGGATCGTGGTCGGGTCGAACGGGATCAGCCCGAACAGGTTGAACAGATTGGTCGGGTCCGGCGCGGACAGATCCTTGATCCAGCCGAAGAACGGCGCGTGCCGCATTTCGATGGTGACGAACAGCACCTTGTAGAGCGAGAAGAACACTGGGATCTGGATCACCACGGGAAGACAGCCGGCGACCGGGTTGATCTTCTCCTTGCGGTAGATCTCCATCATCTCCTGCTGCTGCTTCACCTTGTCGTCGGGGTAGCGCTCCTTCAGCGCCTGAAGCTGCGGCTGGACCGACTTCATCTTCGCCATCGAGGCGTAGGACTTGTTCGCCAAGGGGAAGAACAACAGCTTCACGATCACGGTCACGAGCAGGATCGAAATGCCGAAATTGCCGAAGAAGCGGTAGAAGAAGTCGAGGCCGAGGAACATCGGCTTGGTGATGAAGTAGAACCAGCCCCAGTCGATCAAAAGGTCGAAATGGTTGAGGCCGAGCTCCTTGTTGTAGCCGCCATGGCCGGCGAGCGGGAAGTTGATGCCGACAACGCCGGCTTCCTTGGCGCCCGCGAACAGCCGCGTGTTCGTCGTCGTCGTGCCGCCGATCGGGACCGTCTGCTCGCTCTGCAGATAGTCGGTCTGGTATCGGATCTGGGTGCCCGGTTCGGCGACGAAACGGGCCTTGAGCGTTGCCGACGTGTCGGGAAGGAGCGCAGACGCCCAATATTTGTCGGTAATGCCTAGCCAGGCATTGGTGACGTTGTTGAATTCGAACCCGTGTCCGCCGTTGCCGATCGCGGGTGCTTCGCCCACGGCCTTATAGGCCTTCTCCTGCAAGCCCTGCTCGCCCAGGTAACCGATCAGGCCTTCATGCAGGATGTAGTAGCCCGAGACCTGCGGCGTGCCGTGGCGCGAGATCAGTGCGAAGGGAAAGAGTTTGACCGGCGCGTTGCCGACATTGGTCACCTCGTCCTTGATGCTGAAGAGGTAGTGGTCGTCGATCGCGACCGTGCGGCGGAAGGTGAGGCCTTCGCCATTGTCGTATTTCAGCATGACCGGCGTGGACGGCGTCAGGCTGTTGGTGCCCTCCTGCTGCCAATCGGTGGTCCGGTCGGGCACCTTTGTGCCACCTGTCCCGGCCACCCAGCCAAATTCTGCATAATAGGGCTCTGCGGTGCCCGACGGCGAATAGAGAACGATCGGCGGCGACTTCGGGTCGACCGTTTCGCGATACTGCACCAGCGCAAGATCGTCGATGCGCGCGCCCTTCAAGGCAATGCTGCCGGTCAAGCGGGGCGTATCGATCTTGACGCGCGGAGAGGCCGCAATCGCCGCCTCGCGGCTGACGGTCGGCTGGCCCGGCTGATTGGCAGCCTGGGGAGCGGAGGGCGCGCCTGCGGTGCCGGGCTGCGGCGTGGCGCTCGGCGTCCCGGGAGCCGTCGGCTGCGGCGTGGTCTTCTGCAGCTCGGCCTGCGCCTGTTGCTGGGCGCGCTGCTTCTCCATCGCCGGCATGTTGTAGAAATATTGCCAGGCGATCAGCACGAAGCCCGACAGAATGACGGCGAGGATGGTATTGCGGTTGTCGGTCATCATTCTCTCGTCATCAATCCGGTTTGCGGCTGGTCGCAGGAGCGGGGCCGGGCTTTAAGCCGTCGGTTCTTGGGCCGTCGGTTTTTTGGCCAGGTTTTGGGCCGCGTCCCTTGTGCGTATGCCGCGCGGGCTTCGCGAACGCCATGCGCAGATCGTCGAGCATGGTGGCGAAGTCGCGCGAGAGCGCGTCCCTTCGGCCGACCAGCACATAATCATGATGGGGCTGCATCGACACCGGATCGAGCCGCTTCACCAGTTCGCGAAGCCGGCGCCGGATGCGATTGCGCTCGGGGGCGTTGCCGTTCTTTTTGGTGACGGTGAAGCCGATCCGGATCGGGCCGCTGTCGTCACGGCCAAGGTTTTGGCGGTCAAGGCTTTGGCGGTCAAGGCTTTGCAGGACGAACGCGGGACTATTCACCCGCGCGCCATTGGCAACGGCGAGGAAATCCGCTCGCTGCCTCAGCCGATCCATGATGAAATCCCAAAAAGGGGGTCCGGCTCAGGCGCTCAGACGCTTGCGGCCGCGGGCGCGGCGGGCGGCGAGCACCTTTCGGCCGCCGGCCGTGGCGAGACGGGCACGGAAGCCGTGACGGCGCTTGCGCACCAGTTTGCTGGGTTGATAAGTCCGCTTCACGGGTTTTTCTCCGCTGACCGGGCAATTTGCCTGTAGAATTGATGGTAAAGTCCGGAAGATGCTGCCCAAAACGGGCCTTTTTCGGCCCCAAGAGAGCCGCTCCCGGCCTCACACCGGGTCATCGCGGACAATTGGCCGGCTTATAAGCGAGCGCCTTCTTTTCGTCAACGCCGCACAAGCGCTCAATTCCGGCGAATATCGCTGTTTGTGCGGGGTTTTTAACCCTTGAGGTAGCGACTCGCCAGATCTGCGCTTACATCCGACCTTGGCAGATTGACGATCTGTAATTTGACCGCGCTGAGGGCGGGCCGCATCTTCATACGCGCCAAATCCCTTCACCCGGCGACATCTTTAATCCGGCAAAGGCAGCGAGGGCGAATTTCGTGGCAGCGACAGACCTCCAGCCGATCCAGGATGGGGATCAGCGGGACCCGCCGGCGGCGCTGCCGCGTGGGACGCGCGGGCTTGGGCTGTCCGGCAAGCTGCTGCTGCTCACCGTTCCCCTGGTGATGATCGCGGCCATCCTGCTCTACGTGCCGGCCATCGCCAACTTCTGGGTCAACCGACTCAACGACCGCGTCGCCGCGGCGAACACGGCAGCGCTGGTGCTCGATGCCGCGCCGCTCGGCATGGTCCCCGATTCGCTCTCGCGCGAGATCCTGAAGAGCATCAATGCCCGCGCCGTCGCCATCAAGATGGGCCAGCAGCGCCGTCTGCTCGCCAGCGACAATCTGCCCGCCGCCATCGAGCACGACATCGACCTGCGCGACATGACGGCGTGGGAGGCGATCACCGGCTCCTTCCGGATGATGCTGGAGACCGGCAACCAGGCCATCCGGATCGTCGGGCCGGGCGTCGGCAATGCCCAGTTCATGGAGATCGTCACCGACGAGCTGCCGCTGCGGCAGTCGATGTACCGCTTTTCCCGCAACGTCGTGGTGGTCGCGCTGATCATCGCGGTGCTGACCGCGGGCCTCGTCTATCTCGCCATGCATTATCTCTTCGTGCGCCCGATGCGCCGGCTGACGGCGAGCCTGGTCGGCTTCCACGAAAACCCCGAAAGTTCGGCGGGGATCATCGTGCCGAGCCAGCGCAGCGACGAGATCGGCGTCGCCGAGCGCGAATTGTCGGACATGCAGCGCGACCTGATGTCGATGCTGCATCAGAAGAGCCGGCTCGCCGCCCTCGGCCTCGCCGTCTCCAAGATCAATCACGATCTGCGCAATCTGCTGGCCTCGGCGCAACTCCTGTCGGACCAGCTCGCCAGCGTGCCGGATCCGCGGGTGCAGCGCTTTGCGCCAAAACTCGTGCGCTCGCTCGAGCGCGCCATCGCCTTCTGCCAGTCGACCTTGTCTTACGGCCGCGCCCAGGAAGCCGCGCCCGACCGGCGCATGATCATGATCGAGCCGGTGGTGCTGGAGGTGCGCGAGACCGCCGGCCTTGCCTCCGACGCGTCGATCTCCTGGGTCGCTGCGATCGAGCGCGGGCTCGCGGTCGACGCCGATCCCGACCAGCTCTTCCGCGTGCTGCTCAACCTCGTCCGTAACGCCGCCCAGGCGCTGGAAAGCCATGCGTCGGCCGAGGGCGGCGCGCAGCAGATCCGGATCACGGGAAAACGCGAGGGCGCGGTCGCCATCCTCGAGGTCTCCGACACCGGCCCCGGCGTGCCCCAGAGGACCCGCGATCACCTGTTCGAGGCGTTCCAGACCTCCGGCCGCCCCGGCGGCAGCGGCCTCGGCCTTGCCATTGCCGCCGAGCTGGTCCGCGCCCATGGCGGCGACATCCATCTGGTCGAAGGCACCATCGGCGCCACCTTCCGGATCGTCATTCCCGACCGTCCCGTGGAACTGCTCTCCGTCCGCAACGAGCGGGCGCGGGCGTAGGTCGGCCGGCGGCCGAGCGCGGAAACCGTCATTTCCCGGCAAAATCTCCCCAATCCGGACCTTGCCAATCGGGGCAAGAGCGGTTAGTCAGAGCGCTCTTTCGCACCCCTCCGGCGTCGCCGGGGGCTGCCTGCGGGCCACGCCCGCACTGTCAGCGAAAAACGCGCCCGTAGCTCAGCTGGATAGAGCATCAGACTACGAATCTGAGGGTCGGACGTTCGAATCGTTCCGGGCGCGCCATTTTACCCGCTATTTTTAGGGTTTTCAGTTCGGCGACGTCCCGGAAAGCATGTTGGGGACGCGCGGGGGACGCAGATTGCAAATGTGCCCTAATCCGCCGAATGTCCTGACGTGTGCTGCTGCAACCATTGCTTGAACACCAAATCAGGTGCAGCATTGCATCGCTGGGATACATCAGCACAAGGGGAATGAACCTTGACGGGGCACTGGGGGACTCCATATAGCGTGCGCGGCGTGAAACTTTCACGCTGTTCGGAACGTTTCATTTCGCCATCTCAATGGAACGTTAACGACCCACGCACGATTGTGGCAAACGTCACTCCGGGCCCCATCGGGCACCAGGGGGGAGCGAAATGACCGAGCTTTTGACAGGACTGTCACTTGTCGCCGTCGCAGGCGGAGCTGTGACCGCTGGGATGGTTTATGGCACTCGCTTCATCGACGACAAGCTGCGCTATCGCGCGGTCGATACTTCGAGCGACAAGCCGATTGTCCGCCCCTCTCATCCGTCTGGGGAATCTTGGGCTAAGTCCTGAGCAGTGACCCGCCGCCCATGAGCGGGAAAGCCTCCGGCGCCTTCAACTGGATTGCAACTGAAGCCAAAGGCCTCCTGCTCAAGGAGGCCTTCAAGTATGTATTCCTGACGCTCGTCAGCCTTCTGCTGGCATGGATACTGACGAGGCTTTCGCAACTCCTTCAGCTCGACACCCCTCTCACCGCAGACACCTTAGGGCCCCAGGCGTACGGGCTACTCAAAGACTTCATTGCGCATCCGTACGACAACACCATTGGTGTGATGACGGCCAATCCCTTGGCGTCGATCGTGTCGCTCGCGTTCTCAATTGTAGTCGTTCTTTCGGCCGTTCTCATTCGAAGAGCGCATTTGAAGGTGCAGAGCATCTCTGCCGGGTTGCAGGAGGTTGCGGCATCTGCCGCTTTGGCCTCTTCCATTGGTGTGGGTGGGCGCTGGTCGCATTCCGCTAAGGACGGTAGCGGAGCCCCTTGGGGTGAACTCTGCAAAGAGATCCTGCGGGCTGAAAACAATGTGCTCGACATTCTTGGCGCAAATGGGCTCGAGACTTTTGGAGAACCTGGCTCCCCGCTTTACGAGGCGCTGGAAAAGTTCTCGGGCACGACGCGCGTCATTTTGCTTCATCCCAGTAGCCAAGAAACTACTGGGAGGGCGATGGCTGTGAAGGTACCCGTACGCTCTTACCGGAAGTCAATTTTGACATCACAGACCCGTCTCCGGAATCTTCGTAAGAGCCATCACGCAGTGGATGGCCGGTTCTATGAGGGGCAGCCCAATTGGAAGTTTATCATCACAAGCAGAACAGCTTGGGTCCAATATTACATTCCCGGCGGTGAGCATGTTGCAGCGACACCTGTTTACCGGTTCGACGCAAGTGAAGACCCATCCTGCTTCTATAATTTGTTCCACATGGAGTTTGATCGGATCTGGCGCCGCTGCGTTGGTTCTCCCATGAACCTGTGAGATGCTATTGGAAACCCGCAAAGCCATCGGAGGAACGAAGTGAAAGAATTGCTCGAAGAGCAGCAAGAGCAGGAACAGGCCGAAGCAGTGGCCGCCGCTTTAGGTATTTCAATGGACGACCTCGACGAGCTCGTTTGGAGAATAGAGCCTCACGAAAGCTCCGATGGGGTTCTATACGGGCATAACGTCTATTTCGCCGAAGGCTCCGACCCGGAAATTCTCTCTCAGATAGATGGCCTCGTAGACGGCAAATGGATCAGGATTGGCCCGCTCTAAGCAAGCCGCCTGCTAGATGCCGTCAAATATAGAGACCATGCCTTCGAGGCCCATGCGGCAAGCGGCGGAACAGATATTGCCCAATTTCTGCCGCCTCAAACGGCGCAATGAACATGCCGTCTGGCCGACCACGCAGCAGCCGCGCCAAGTTGGCCTTGCGCATCGATAGCGGCAACTGGCGCAGGTCCTCGCCACCGACTGCGATGATGTCGAAGGCGTAGAGCTGCACCTCGTCATCGTGCTTGCGCGAATGCAGCGCGTTGAAGTCGGAGACGCCGTCGACGCCGAGCACCACGGCCTCGCCGTCGATCACGAATTGCTGCTCGCGGTTCTTCAGTGCCGCGTCGACATCCAGGGGAAGCGGCTGGTCCAGTTGTGGCCGTTCTTGGTGATCAACCGCACGGCCTTGCCCTGGCGCTCGACGCGCAGGCGATAACCGTCATATTTGACTTCGTGGATCCAGTCGGGGCCGACCGGGCCCCCTTGGCAGGCGTCGGGAGGCAGAACTCGAACGCTTTCAGCATGGCAGACAGATAGTGCGCGGCGCTGATTTTTCGAGTCATCAGTCCCCCCTGAGGCGGCTATCGTCTGTACAGGGGGGGCGAATTGGTTTGGCAATTGCAGTTCAAGCAGGAGCCTTTGCTGCTGCGCTACGGCCAACTGATCCCGCGTGTCCTCGCGGAGGGAGATTGCGTCTTCTATGGCGCGCTGCGCGCGCTCCAAGAGTTCCTGAGTTTCCGGGCTGAATTGTTCTGGCCGACAGGCGCTCCGGCTTGAGGCGGGAGCGCTGTGGCGTCTCTCACTCAACCGACACCCTGAAATCGTGGCCGGCGATGGCAGCTAACGTACCACATGCGAGGCGGGTCCTAAAAACTATCGGTGCTGGTCTGTTTTCGTTTTGTGCCGACCCATGATCCATCTCAAGGGGATTGACCCGTGCCGAACGTTCAATGAACGCCATGGACCGGCACACCCTGTACTATCGGCTTTCGCTGGCCTGGCTGGCGATCATGGTCGCCTGCCTAGTCGTGGTTCTCATGCATTAAGGCCGCCCCACTGGGCTGCCTCATTGTAAGGCGGCTGGTCGTGGCCACCAGGCGAGTACCCGGTACACGGTCAATGCGGCTTCCGGCGCGGCTTTCCTGCCGAGGTCCTCACCAGAGGCCGCATGGCTTCGATACTGGTGATAGTGTGGTCAAGATCCTTTGGCAGCAACGGCATCTCGTCTGAGAAGGCATCGTTGCAGTCCGGGCAGGGGTCGCCGGCGGCGCCGCAGCCGCAGGCGTTTGGCCCATCCCATGGTCGTTCGGGATGGCTCTCGCAAACCCAGTGGGTGCCGTCACAGCGGGCGCAGGCCACGTCAGTACTCCGTCAATGGGCCGTGGCTCTTCCTCGATCTCCTGGCCGTGCAGATGGTCTAGCACGTCGCCAAGGTCGCGCATGTCCAGCATTTTACCGCAGATCGTGCAGCGGATGAAGTGCTCGTGCTCGCTTTGCGGCGCAGGGCCTTCCGGCTTGCCCTCCCGAAACATCACGCAGCGCCTTTCAGCGGCAGCGCGAGCTGGACGTCAAAGCGCCTGGTTGTGTTGGCGGTGATGAAGCTCTCCAAGGCGGCCGAGACTTCATCGTCAAGGTCGTCCGCCCGCTGCGCCAGCGCGTCGGCGACGTCCGAGGTGGCGTCGCGCGACCATCCTTCGATCGCGTTGAAGCAGACGATCCTTACTGGATAGACGTATTGGCCGGAGAGGAGGCCCTGCAGCACGGTTTCGAGGCCTGTCTCCGCTTCGTCAGTCTCGCGCCATGCGCAGCCGGCCCGCGCGCCGAAGTCTTCAAGAACAAGGTAGATGTCACGGTCGAGGCGATCAGCCGGCACGATCGAGGGCGAGGAACGCATACGCTTGCTCCGATACTAGGATCGCGGAGACACGGCCCCGGCTTCAGGGGGGCTATTGAGGGTGGCCGGGGCCGCTCCGCCAGCTCGGGTGGTGAGCCGGCGCGGATTCAAGCAGATGCCCCTTATGGGGTTCCTTCGCCAGTCAACAAATCCCCGCCATGGGAGAGCACCCGCACATAGGTGCCGCTCTCATGCAGCTCCAGCCAGCCCTTCTCGACAGCGCACCTGATGCCACCGCCGAACTCGGTGGCGCTTCCCTTGAGCCTGTAGAGGAAGGGATAGTTGATCTTCTCAATGTGGATCCTGCCGTCCTGGACCGGCTCGATGCTGGCTGCGAGCTCAACCAGCTTGCGCGCTGCAGCTTCTGGGTCGGCGAAAGGGCGTTGTTCGGCGAATTTTATCATCGGCTGATTGTCACCGTTCCTCGTTCGGATGCAGCTCAATCGCAAGCCGCTAGGTTGTGGCTTGCACGAATTGAAATTCGACCTGTTCGTCAAGCAAGACTTTGGAGAGCTCGCATTCGGCTTGACCATAGACAATCCGCGGTTAGCGTGGGTTCATGGGGGCGCATCCAGGCTATCGACCAGATATTGACGGGCTCCGTGCTATCTCAATCCTGCTGGTGGTGAGCTACCACGCGCACCCGTGGATGCTGCCGGGTGGCTTCGTCGGCGTAGACATCTTCTTCGTCATCTCAGGTTTTCTGATCACCCGGATATTGCTGGCGCCGGGCGGCATCTCGCTCGCGGCATTCTACGTTCGACGGATTAAACGTATTTTTCCGGCGCTTATTGCCGTTTTGCTGGGTACCTTTGCGCTTGGATGGGCCATCCTACTGCCCGCAGAGTTTCGTCTGCTCGGAGAGAACATTACCGCTAGCGTGCTCTTCGCCTCGAACCTGTTCCAGCTTACACAGCTCGGCTACTTTGCGCCCCTAGCTGCCGAGAACCCGCTTCTTCATCTCTAGTCACTTGGCGTCGAGGAGCAGTTTTATATTTTATGGCCGCTGGCACTTGGTTTTCTGGCACACTCACCGCGTCGCCGACAGTATAATCGTCGGCGCTATTCTGACGTCATTGGTTGCGGTTTGATCCTGGCGTGGAGCAGCCCGGATTGGGCATTCTATTCTCCCCTGCCGCGCGCCTGGGAGTTGCTGATCGGGGGCTTCTCGCCGAGACCTACCTTGTGAGGAAGGAAAGTAGGAACGTTCTAAGCGCGGATGGCATGGGGGCAATCCTGACTTCCGCATTGCTGTTTGATCGATCAATGCATTTTCCAGGAGCGCTGGCGCTCCTCCCTGTCGTTGGCGCCGCGCTTGTAATCGTCGCGCCGAATGCCGCCATAAATCGTATGCTGCTATCGAGCAGGCCTGTCGTGCTGCTTGGCCTGATCAGCTATCCGCTTTATCTATGGCACTGGCCGCTGCTGGCCTACCTGGGCGTCCTGCGTCATGGCGTTCCGAACTTTCTCGAAATATGGGCTGCGGTACTCGCGGCCATCGTGCTCTCGATCCTAACCTATCTATTCATCGAAACGCCGGTCCGCCGCCGCGCTAATGTCGCGCCCGGCCTGTCGATTGTGCTAGGTTCTATCGGCGCCATCGGTATTGCTACAATCTTGTCCGACGGCTTCGTCTCGCGATTTCCTGATGCGTTACAAAAAATTGCGATCATCAGAAACGATGACAATCCTGCATTCTTAGATCACTGTTTCCTGGAGGCGCCGGGCAGCAGCCTTGATAAGACCTGCATAGAGCAGGGCGACAGGCCGTTGATCCTGCTCTGGGGGGATTCGAATGCCGCAGCCCTCTATCCGGCCATGAGAGACGTAGCAAGCCAGGCTTCATTTCGAATGGGGCGCTTCACTGCGCCGGGCTGCGCGCCAATTCTCAATGCCGGACCGAACCCGTCCTGCGAGCAGAGCAACGACACGGCTTTTGAGTTCATCAAGGCGTCTCACGCTGACATTGTCGTGCTGCACGCGATGTGGGGATTTCACAACGACCTGAATAAACTGAGGAGCACAATCACCGCGCTTCGCAGTGCCGGCGTATCCCGCGTGGTCATTATCGGGCCACCGCCGGTTTGGAAGCGCTCGCTCCCGCATGCCATCGTTAATCACTGCAGTTCTCGTCGATTCCGTTGCGGCTGCCATCGGCGCTCGTATCCGCACTCTGGCCGTGATGAAAGCAAACGATTTTGCGCATTATCGCAATGGCGCGGTTGTGGCTACGGACGTGTCGGGGGCGGTCCCGATCGGGATTACCAGCGTTGCTGCTCAGATCGGTCACCGCAACGGCGCAAACAAACTGGTAGGAACGGTCTACCGATGGACCTATTTTCCGCGCTCTGTCGTTGCTGAAGATCGCGTCGGATTGTCGGTTAGAAGCACCGACGTAATAATAGGAGCCCGAACGTTCTTCAACTCGCCAAGCATGGCCGTGGTCGGAGGCAAGACCTACGTCATGCAGATCAACAATTTTGGGACCGTGGGTCTTCGTCGGGATCACGGCGGCCCAATTCCGATCAAGACGGGCTTGGGTGTCGATGATCACAACGAAGGTTCGATTTTGCGAAGGTCGTCGGACGGCCGATACATCGTGCGCTATTGCAATCATTCTACCGACAACAATTTCTATCAACGCATTTCGACTAACCCGGATGATGTTTCGAGCTGGGGCGTTGAAAGCAATTTCGGCGCCGCAATGGGTGCGACCGCCTACACATATTCGAATACCGTCGAGATCACGGATGGTATCTTCGACATCCTGCGAGCAGACGACGGCGTTGGGTACATCGATTTCGGCTACAGCAAATCGACCGATAACGGCGTGACTTGGTCGACCTTCACGCGGCTATTTAACGAAACAAACCAGCGGTCTTATACTCGCGTCTGCAAACGCGCCGCTAACATGTTTGATCTGGTCTGCAACGACGGCCATCCAGACGAGTTCACGCTCAACCAGAATTCGACCTATCACCTTTACTACGATGCAGGCACCTTCAAAAAGACAGACGGGACCAGCCTTGGCGCGCCTCCATATCGCCCATTGTCCGTGTTGACGAAGGTGTGGGACGCTGTCGCGCAAGGCAAGTCGTCGTGGGTGTGGGACGTGCAGCCGGGGCCGGTGTGCGTCTTTGCAACCTTTACGGCCGGGGCCATTCTGACCGACCACCAATACCAATATGGGAAGTGGAACGGGTCAGCGTGGGTCGTCAATCAGATTTGCGCGGCGGGTGGGTGTCTCTACCTGGCCGGAGACGACACGCAACCGTACTACTCTGGTGGCATCTGCATCGATCCTGACGATGTGAACACCATCTATTGTTCGAGGGAAGTTGGCTCGGGCGGCCCGCATCGCAATGGCGGCTGGTTCCAGCTATTCAAGGGCGTCACTGCTAACGGTGGCGTAAGCTGGACATTCACGCAGCTCACGACCGGGTCTCAGGATTCGGTCCGGCCGAAGAAGGCGTCAGGCGGCCAACTGACGTATATGAAGGCGTCTCCGAGCCACCCCTATACCTCGTTCACAAACTTTGGGTGCGAGATCGCGTTCTTGACGGTCCCGTGAGGCGCCGCCGCGCCACCCAGTATTCGACTCTAAGACGAGATCGGATTAACAAGGGTGAGGTGTTAAAGGAAAGCCCGCCTCGATGAGACTTCTCAGGATCGCCGCCTCTGCCCTCAGCTTCATGATGTACCGTTTTTCAAACCGGAGGTCGGTAGTTGAACAAGACATCGAGCAATGGCGCATCAAGCTTCGCATGAGCCGGAGCGGTGCCGGCGCCTTCTTCTCCCTGATGAAGCTGCCGGAGTTCAGAAGCCTGTTAGCTTATCGGATTCCGGTGAGCAAATTGACGAATTGGCTGATGGGGGCCGGTTCTCCGGCGCTCTACATCTACACTGACAATATCGGGCCGGGCTTCTTTATCCAGCATGGGTTTGCAAGCATCATCCAGGCGAGGTCGATCGGCCGGAACTTCCACGTCAACCAGCAGGTCACGATCGGGTACAACGGTCCGAACAAGATGCCGGTGATCGGCGATAACGTTAGCATCAGGGCCGGCGCCAAGGTGATCGGGGATATCATGATAGGCGACAACGCCGTGGTCGGCGCGGGCGCAGTAGTGACCAAAAACGTCCCGCCAAATTGTATTGTTGCTGGCGTGCCGGCTCGTGTGATCCGAGAGAACGTGCGGCTCTAGTTCAATCCACAGGGCGCGCCGATGATCGTCCAGCATTGATGTTCCCCAGTTTGTTCGATCCGGCTGAGGCGCGTGTTCAATGTCTCGGAACGGGCGTTAAAGCCCACTTCCTTCAGGGACTTCGCTAGTCGGGAGGAGCCTCGGTCGGGCCGACTGCCCAATAGAAGAGACCAGCAGCGACCGCGATGGCGAGGATCGAACCTGCGAAACTGTAAACGACAATCATCATCTTGAATCGCTCCCAACAAGGTTCGGTGAAATAAAAATCGCGTTCACTCGGCGCAAGCTCGGCTTGCCAGTGATCCACTCGGGAGTCTGTTCGTAAAGCCCGAACAGGCGATAGCCAAACTGTTCGATGAAGGATTGCACTGCTCCGAGGCCGACGTGCAGATTATTATCCGGGTTCATCGAAACCTCAGCTTGGGCGATGTTGATGGCTTTGTCCCGTAGCATGGACTGAGCGCCGCGCAGGACTTCAAGGTCATGGCCCTCGGTATCGATCTTTAAAAAATCGATACAATCGATCGAGTGAGTTCTGCAGAAGCGATCAACGGTATCGACTGGGACAGTCTCGCCCAAGATGTCGCCGGCCAACATGAATCTCTCGGGACTGCCAGCCGAACGGTCGAATCCTGCAATGCCCGCCTCGCTTCCGAGAGCTATGGAGTGGACGACCACGCCGTTCGCCGCTCTCTGGATTGCTTGAGCGAGATCCTTGTTAGGCTCGAAGCAATAAATTCTGGCGTGCGGAAAATGCCTCTTGAACTGCGCGGCAGCCCCGCCAACGTTGGCTCCAACGTCAAAAACGACCGCGATCTTAATGGATGGGAGTCTCCGCCGAATGTCTCTGAATTCATCTACCCCAAAGGAATAGGGCAGAATTCTCGCATCGGTCAGCACATTTGCGGCTTTTGACCGCAAATTGAGAAGAATGTGTTTCAAAACAAGCCCCAGCTCAGAAAGCGGGACCGTATCATAACCCTGAGTTGTGTCCAGCAGTGACGGCCTTGTCCACTGCTTAGGGACTCAGAACTTCCTCAGCAGCCGCGCCGCTTCCTCGGGGGCCAAAACACGCCCCAGCATCTTTTCCGGGATGGCTTTAACCATCTTGGGCTGTAGCTGGTGCGCCTCGACGAACTCCCCTCGAATCCAGCCCTGCTGGCCTTGAGCCTCGCTGTGATGAGGTCGCCAGCCGCCAAAAATGGTGCTCCTCTTCAATCAACCCACGGGTGGCTCGGTGCCGTCGACCTTCGTGCTCTGCGCCCGCGTCGCCATCCTGACGTCGCTCTATGCCAAGGCGGCATGGCCGTTCACTCACGCCCGAACAAACGCTCCATCTCTCCTACCGCAATCGTGCGACCATCATCTGCTTTGACAATCGCCTGGTACATGTAGAGACCTGGATCGCACGGAGCGAACGTGCGGATTGATCCTGCAGAAATGATGCCGCTTGATAGGAGCGCCGTCTCCTGACCTCCAAGGTCCCTGCCGTTTGGCCCTATCAACCGAAGCAAGACCCTTGTGGCACCCGGAGGTACGTTCCGGATTCGAATTTCTGGATTGGCATAGAGAGTGATGCAGCCTCTCGTTCCCTTGAACGAAAAGTCAAGCGTCATCCCGTCGTCAGCAGCCGCTGCACTGACAGTAAAGAACGAGATAATAGCAGCGCAAGCAAGCGAGGGCTTCAAAACAGAACCTCAACAGCAAAGCATCCTCTATAGCTATAACCTTGGATTGCCGTCCAGCGGTTGGCTTAGATTGATGTTCAGGTGTGCGAAATTAACCTGACCAGTCAACCTTAATGGCCTTGTCCGCTCACTGAGGGACGTTGGTTCGTTGTCATCGGGTGATAAGGTCCACTCCCTTGAATGGGCGGAGCGCCTTAGGCGCTGACGCCTCGCGGGAGATGGAATGGCGTAGCCTGTCGCAGCCCGCCAGTCGAAAATTGCGAGTATCGCCGCGAGGATCCCGCTACGGCCGATCATCGTATTTTTCACAGCGTGGATCGCCGCGCTTTACTTGTTCGACCTCATTCAGCGGTGGAATGCATTGCAGGAGCCCGTACAAATCTTGGTACGGTGCCGGGGCGCGGCGGCAAACAGTTGAGCCAACTGGCACCTCAACATACTGACCTGTCATCAATGAGTATGAGCATGGCGGCGGATCGGACGGTTTCTCCTTTTCCTGGGCCAGAACGGACGCAGGTAAAATCAGGGCGACAGCGACGATCGAGATTGCTCGCATGGCAATTATCCCAAATTCTTTGCATCAACCCAGAGTTTAGGACCGCATGACCTGGCTAGCAACGGTCTCTGGTGCCCCGGTTCACTCCCATCAAGCCTGTCGCCCGGCGGTCAGCCAAGCCTCCCGCAGGCGGCAACGCGCTTAACGAGGCGCCTCTGCGTCCCGGACAGCCGCAGCTGCATTCGCGCGATCTGTCGCCTGACCCTCGTGCGATTGAAGCATTGCTTTGAACTGCTCCCTTACACCACCAAGATCATGATTGATTGAGGCATCGCGAACCATGACAAGCGCATCGGTGTGAATGAGCAGTGTGACGGCGACGGCCACCTGAGAAATGATCTTCATGAACGCCTCCTGTAGGAAGCCATCATCTGTCAAACCGAAGTGCGGCCAAACCGCGGCCGTTCACTCCCTCAGGGCTGCGTGCTAACTCCCTGCGGGGCTAAGTTCGGCGGCCGTAGCGGCCGCGGCAGAGCGATCGGTTGCAGCGTGGCCGGAGGTCATTGCAGTAGGGTGGACCTCGACTTCCAGGGTCGAAGAACCGACTTCGTGCCGGTTCTTCCCTGAAATCAGCAGCGTGAACTTGTCGACACTGTTCTGATCATCTGAGCCGCCAGCGAAATATCGAAAGCCTGATCCGACAACAACGAGCCGTCCTTTGCTTGGAGCTTGCACGACCGAGACGTCATAAATCTGCATGTAAGACCAGCGGAGACCCTGGATGCAGTCCTGGCTGGGCGCAATGGTCATGCTCCAGGTCATAGTGTCGGATGCCAATGCAAATGGCGTTCGGTCCTTGACGCACAACGAGCTTGCGCTTGCCGGCTGGCACAGAAAGGCCGCCGTGGCGGCACAGAGCAGGTATTTCATGGCATGTCCCCAAGTCCTGACCCGCACACTATCGGGCAAGCTTTGAGGGGCCGTTCCGACTTTTTCTAAAATTGTCCCTTTCTCAGTCACTCCCTCAGGGTGGGCGGGGGGGCGTCGAACCATCGCCCGCGAGCGCAGTGAAATTGAGCCAGGGATGGTGGCAAGGGCGGAGATGCTAGTGACGACAAATCGATGTCGGCCTCGTCGTGCCGAACAGCAACGCGCCTCGATAACTTCAGCGGCCTGGTGAATCAACATCAACGGTCGTCAAGTCTGTCACGCCGCGAACGACGGTGCCGAACATCGTTTCGGCCGTTACGATCGCGCCGCGGTCGCCTTCCTCGATCGTCATGGACGTTCCTTCGGGAAGCAAAGCGCAACGAAGGATTTTGAGGTCAGGCGGGGAGGAGCCTCGCCGGAGCTGTTCCGTGGCGAAAGCTACGGCGGCCAAGGTGGGGCAAACTAGGGCGCCGTCTGGACGCGCTTTGCCTGTTCGGACGGTCGGAAGAATGCTCTCGGCCAATGTCGCGGTCCCGAGCAGAGCGGCAATTAGGATAGCAATGATATGGGCACGCATAGCGGCATCTTGAACCAAGTGCGGCGTGTCCGTCCATTCCCTTCAGTGGCTTCGCTTGGCCTCGGCCCCCGTTGTAACCCGTCCGCTTTTCTTCAAGGAAGTTATCGCTCCAGAGTCGTGCGTGTGGGGCTTCCCCAGCTTTCTGATGTTTACGCGCTGCCTAAACCTGCTCCTGAGCTCGGTTCGCGGCGGGGTGTAGACCATGCGGAGAGCGAGCGTGCCGAGTTTGATCGATAGGTTTTCCAGAGCAGTTATGAGCAGGCGGCGCATGCGGAGAGGGCATTCCAAGGAGAGATTCGAGTCCGACAACACCAGGTTGTGGACTTCGTTCCTAACCCTCAAGTTCACTCCTCAGGGATGTCGGCTCGCTCCCTTCAGGTCAGCATGCGTCGCCGTCCACTCCTGAGGCGATTGAGATAGCAAGAGGACCCCAGCTTCAGGGCGGTGAAGCTGGGGCTGTCTTTAGGCTGCCCCTTTGGGAAGGCAGCCACCCTTGGCAACGGGCGCCGGGAAAACTACGCAATCGGCAAGTCGTTCCAAGCCCGTTCGTCCGCTGCAATTCCAAGATTGTTGAGGCGCCTCCTTTCAGGAGTTCAGCCTCTGGCCGAGCTTTTTCATCAATCCCCGGAGGTCTGCGGCATCCACAGACGACTAGTTGCCAGCTTCACCTTGTAGGCCCAAGCTATAGATATTTCGTGAGTCGGGGGGATTCATGGCACGAAAGCCGTATGAGAGCATGTCGGTTGAAGAGCTGTGGCGACTCCACACGCTAGTCAATGACGTTCTTGCCGTGAGGCTCGTGGCCAAGAAAGAAGAGCTGGAGCGACGGCTCGGGTTTCTCAACCGAGACGACAACACTCCTTCGCAATAGGCATTGAGCGAGAGAGGCTTGCCGGCTGCTTCCCGCTGGCGGGCCTACTCGTCAGATGCCAAAGCGCCGGCTAGCCGTCTTGGCAGGGAATACCGAAATCGTCACAAGCGAGAGCGAATGACTCTTTTGCTTTTGTATCCTCGAAGCAGAAGCGAGTGCCGACCTCCGCCTGATCGATCCACCAATCGACGTTACTGCCTTTCGCGATGCGGGAGGCTTCGCCGCGTAACAGGTCCAGTTGTCTTCCCGCAGCACGAACGATCAGGCAATTTTTCTCTTTGGACACAATACCTTCTCCATGGCACAGGACGCCGAACTCATTGGTACTAAGCGCGGTGAACACGAGGGCCGCAGCAGGGGGGCTGCTGCTGCGGCCTGCGCGGTCAAAAATTCCGGGTGAAAAGGAAATAGGTGAAATATGCAGCCAGCTCCGGTGCGATGATCGTATTGCAGCATCTCTGGCTCGCAATATGATCTATTTCACAATCGGTAGGCTTCCCGTTTGCCTAGTTTTCCCGGTCACCTATGTTCCAGCCATCACAATTGTTATTTTGGAGTCAGAAGTTCTCTGTGTCCCGTTCGCCCTTTTGTATTTGTTGATACCTCCCGCCCGGTTGTGGTTTGCTACTGTTTCCCAACGACGGGGGCGACATGGACCAGCTCAAGAAAGCACTGGGGCAACTCGACCCCCCGCACTGTCCGAATTGCCACGTCAATATGAGATTGGTCCGCTCTGAGCTGGTGCGAAATACCCCGAAAGGGATCATGGCGCACCTTTTCGTCTGCCCAAACTGCAACCGCGCTCAACGGACCGACACGAAATTCACTCCGGCTTCGCGTCCCGCCTGACAAACTGGCGGCCCCTCGTTTTCGTAACGGGAGGAAGGTAAGGCCGCCTCAGGGCTTAGAGACGGCCCCGGCTTGGGCGCCTTGGGGATTACTGCCGGGGCCGCTCCGCCAGCTCGAAGGAGGGAGCTAGCAAACCCTCCAATTTATCCTCTGCGCGTTCGTTCCTCCAGCGAGCGCTCGATCTCGCAAATTGCGGCGGCCTGCCGCTGCTGAAATCAGGCCGGACCTGAGCCCCTCGGTTGCGCATCCGGCACACACGAAGCGGGGCTCTATATCAGAGAGGCGAACATCGTCCGGCCAACGACGTGTTGATGGGCGTCGCGCGCTCATCCCTGCATCGCATTGAGGGCAACGATCCGGGCTGGATAGACGCAACACCGACTCAAAAGCTGTCCGCGTTCAATGAGAAATCCTGATGTCGGAGGTCGCCCACGCGCCGCCGCGATTCAGGATTCCGCTCCGCGACGCGCATTCCGCGCTTCCTCAAAAGGAGACAGTCATGATGCAGCAGTGTCGTCGATGTGAGCAGAACTTACCGCTGTCAAGCTTCGGTTATGGAGGACGCTCTCGTCCCCGTAAGTTCTGTCACGGCTGCTTCTCCGCTATAGTGAATGGCGAAGTGTTCACCATGAATGCGACCGAAGCAGCCAAGTTCATGGCGAGGCTGGAAGCTGGCCAGTCCCTTCGAATGCTCACGGGCGGCGCCGGCGAACCACCGATTTGCTCGGGGGACGCATTTCGCAGGCATTGCGAATTGAATCCCGAATGGGGTGAGAAGGCCTGCGCTCTTGTGAAAAGCAATGGCAAGTCTCGGATTCTTGAAGGAGTGTACAATCGCACCGTGGCCAGCCGCACCGCCTGCAATCGAGGGCACCCATTGTCCGTCGAAGTCGCCGCAAGAATGCATACTGAGCGGAAATGGGATCATAAGTGGTGCGAAAGCTGCGTCCGCAACTGGAGCGGTGTTGGCCGCTATTTGGCGGAGGACACGACTTTCACCGAGCCGCCGAAGATCGAAGCGCGTCTAACCTTGTCTAAGGGGGTCAGTGCACCTTAGACCCCGATGACGTCGCCCTGATCGAAAAATGGCTCAACCGGGGTGCCTCGTTGAGAAAACTGCTTGGTGAGTATGACACGATTAGGTTGAGGCTCTATCGCAAGAGCAATCCAGCATGGGAGGCTAAGTTCAAGCCAGTCATCACGAGAAATTCCAGACTCGCAACGGCGGCGGGGTCTCGAGGCCATCAAACCCATTGCAAATACGGACACGCCCTCACAGACGACAATGTCAAAGTCGACTCGAGGAATGGTACACGTGCCTGTATTACTTGCCGGCGAGCCTTTATCGGAGCTCCAGTGACGGAGGAGGCCATTAGAACCGTCGAATCCGGTCTCTTAACCGGAATGAGCTTTAAACAACTCACAACCCCGGCTGCTGGCCGTCGGTCGACGCTCTCTTTCTTGCAAGTGCGGACCCTTAGGTTGACACGGCCAGATGTTAATAGGCGCTGGGCCATGGCGGCACGCAATCCATGCACCGTCCGAAGCTTCAGCAGCGTCCATTCAATAGCGCCAATCCGTGGGTTGCCAGTCGAAATCCCATCTGACTTCGTGCGCAATGATATTCCGCTCTATGTGCCGCAAGATCGTGATTATGAGTGGTTGTTCAGCCTCACGCCGCGCTATCTCCAAAAAAGTGCTCGCGAAGATATCGTAGGTGATCTGTGGATTGAACTTTCCGAGCAACGCGTGGATCGCGCCGGCGTCCCGGCCTGTGCGAAGCGCATGATCGCGGCCTACAACAAAGAAAATCCGATGAAGAGTTACGGCGACATTCGCACGCCGCTGCCTCTCGATGCGCCAGCCTATCTGGACGGGACCATGTCGCGCGTCGAGATTGTCGCGGAGAGCCTCTGGGCGTAAACTGAGGAGACCGAAGAGGCCGCCGGTTCAGGCCGGCGGTCTTCCCTTCGACAAGAGCGGCCTCATCTCTAGTAGGGATGTCAAGTAATCGGCTTGAACCGGCGCGATAACTCGGCGGACGCCGCCCTCCGTCACCCCTTCACTGCCAGCACGGCGTGCGCTCCTAGCAAACACCCGCCGATGAACGCAAGAAGGGCACACACAAAGAAAGCAAGGCCGACGATCCGCCAGACATCGGAATGCCCCAGCTTCTTATTTGCCCGATTGTCGTCTGAGGTGGAGCTTGCCCAGCGGGCTTTGTGATCGTCGTGCTCTGGTGGATATCGAAGGGCCGCCATCCGATTAAACTGCGCATTCATCAAGAAGCTATTCGCTTCCGCTCTGCGGGCCATCGTGAAGAAGGCGGCACCCTGAGCGGCCACCACAAATAAGAGTCCCAAGATGAAGGCCGCGGCAGTCCACATCACAGATGCGCCGGGCACCTCGGCCTTGAAGAAAGAAAGGGCCGCTGGGATAGCGACAAGCGCTCCGCCATTTAGATAAGTGAGCGTTTGAAAGCCCTTCTCCGAATAGCTTATCGCCAGCTTTTCATACTCAAGGGATCTATCCCGAAGGGGTTTGATGCGCCGCTCAACTTCCTCGAAGAAGGCATTGTCGATCTGCTGGACACGCTGTCTTAATTCTTCGGGAGTCTCGGTCATGTAAATCCTTACCGCTTTGCCTTCAGAGCAGCCCGGCGCCAGCATGTTCTTTGAATAGCTCCGCCTCCTGGATGTACCCGGCCAGCGTGTCCACCGATTTGTGGCGGCTCACGTCTTTCATTCGGAAGATGGACTTGCCGGCCGCGGCGGAGGAAGTGAGGAAGCCACGGCGAAGCGAGTGGCCGGAGAACACGTCGGCATCAAGCCCGACCCGGCGCGCGTAGGCCTTCACGACAAGGGCAACCGATTGATCGGTCAGACGCTCGGCGCTGACCACCCCCGCTTTATTGATCGGCCGGAAGACCGGGCCCGCGTCGATGCCGGCAGCGTCTAGCCAGTCGCGCAAGGCGACCACGGGACAGGTCTCGGCGGATCCGCGCGCCACGGCGATGGTGACGCCCTCGGCGTCCTGGTCCGTCTTGGACTTTGCAATGAGGACCAGCAGCCCTTCTGGCGTCTCCTCGAGATGCTCAACGTCGAGTGCGACGAGCTCGGAGCGGCGAAATGCACCGCCGAACCCCAAGAGCAACAGCGCGCGGTCGCGCTTGCCGGCAATGGTCGCGGGACACGCGGCAACCATGGCCTTGATACGGCTCGCCACGGCCGGCGCCTTCTTGACCTTCGCAGCGCCAATGGTGCGCCGGATGCCGCGGAGCGTCGCCTTGACCGCCTCACTGTCCGTAGGCGTCGGCAGGGACGCGAGCTTGTGCGCGTACCGGATCGCGGCAAGGCGCCGGCCGAGCGTGGATGCCTTTGCGCCTTCATGGACGCCGTGCGCCAGATAAGCCGCCACAGTTTCAGGAAGCGCCGGCAGGGCGCTGGCGCCCTTCTCCTGGCAGTAGGACCGGAACAGCCGAAAGTCGGTCTCATAGGCCCTTCGCGTAGCTGGCGCTTTCTCTGCCTTGGCATAAGAGACGGCCGCGGCCAGGTCGGGGGCGATGGTGGCCGGCAGACTGACGGGCTCGGCAAGCACGGGAACGGAAGTCATTGCTTGAGTTCCATAGGTAGTGAGAAGAAACATTATCAATACCTATGTGATATTGTGTTATCACGCAAGCACCAAGACGTCGTTGCCTTTGATTGTTTGATTTCATTTCAGCGGCCGGCGTCTGTTGATCTTCTGTATCATCAGGCCATGCCGAGCTAGGATCGGCACCCGCACAGAGCCAGCCGTATGCCCCGCAAGAAAGCCAACCGCCCCTCGTCCCGCGATCCTGGGGCATTTAAAGCCTTGATTGTCAGGATGAACCCCGAGGGCTGGCGAGCGCTGCGGATCTTGGCTGCGGAATCCGACACCACGCTAAATGCGCTCGCAATTGAGGCCTTTAACGATCTGCTTCGAAAGAGACACAAGCGGCCGGTCGTGGCAAATCCGCTGATCGAGGCGGACTAGAGAGAACAGCAGTATTTTATTGCCTACACCGCTGATGAAAAAGGGCTTTCAAGAGCTGACTCCCCGCCCGCTGAACTACCATTTCCTACCATTGCACCTTGCCATTTGTTGCCAGGCCCCCGGCGCGCGTAATGCACAGAAACTACGCCAGAGGCGCAATTTGTCCCGCGACGATGTTTTCATTTGTTGTCATCCCGAGGGTTTAGATTTGTCTACATTTGTTTACACGCACCTTGTCATTACTTGTCATCCCGCTCCTAGCGCGCGTGCGCGTACTGGTCCCGAAAGTACGCCAGCGGCGGCGCGTAGCAGCACTGCCATCGCTCCATTTTCAAGATGAGCAGGGCTCTGGAGAACCTGACATTTCTTGATAGAGCGGCCTGTTGTTCTGAAAGGGAAACCTTTGATTTCCTTTCATGAAGTGATTTTACCCCACCCCACTCCGGCGCCGGGGAGATGCTTTCATTTGCTTTAGTTTTTCTCTGATTGATTGAGGCGTGAACTAACTCGAAGGTACTTAGGTCTTTGTCTGTTCAGCCTTCAAGACCGGACTTGGCCAGTTCTGCTTGCGAGTCAGTAACGGCTAGCAGCCGACATTGCTGCGTCTAGCCGATCCTCAGAGAACGGGTTCGTCAGAAGCGCCCGCGAGCAGCGCGGGCATCGCCAGCTGTCGATTGGAAACGCAAACAAGAATGGCCCCAGCTCCGAGGGTTTGGGGGAAGCTGGGGCACGATGTTACCCACTTTGGGGCCGCGTGCCGGGAACACTCGGTAATCGGCGAAGCGTGTCCAAACGCCGCACCGTCGCCTTCCGACGAAGCCGACGGGCGGCTAAAGTTGGCGTGCCACAACTTCAAACAGATGAACGGGCTGGGGAAACTGGAAAAGGCGTATGCCGCGATGGCGCTCGCGAACGGGACGGAGCGGTTTGGACGGTGATCAGTACGCTCCGCTCCGCTTCGCGCACGCGGGCCCGAAGACACTCCAGTTCGGACAATTGAGACGTAAGCTGTTCTAGACGCTCATGCAGCCGCACAGTGGCGTCAGCCGCTGGATCAGGATGTTCACGCATGTCGTGTAACCCCCAACCAAGCCTTAACAAGCTTGGATCACGGCCCGCCGGTGGACCGATCGGGAAAATGATGCAACGGAGACTGAAATCCCCGGATGTTGTTCCAGCAGCTACATATGTGAATCGTATGTTGCTGTTGGAAGCTAATTCGGCGGAGTGCATCAGGCGCCACGCGAAGGTGCAGTCGAGAGCGCAATTCCGCGGCGATGCAGGGCGTACGTTTTGTCGACCTGTCCCGGTGGTCCGAACAAGAGACGCAGCGCTCGCTGGGATTTCGTCCACGTCTGCATAGACGACCATTCCCGCGTCGCCTTCTCCGAGATCAAGTCCGACGAACGGCGGCCGTACGCGAGCCGGACGAAGACTAGATTGACGCGTGTTCGGCCCTCGGTGCTATAATATCCCCCATGGGCTGGGATGCGAAAGACATAGAGCTCCTCACCAGGCTCTGGTCCGCAGGACATAGCGCGGCGCAGATAGCGCGGCGGCTCGGGTGCAGTCGTACGGTCTGCGGCATGCTGACCCGTCAGGGCCTGAAGCGCGGTCACAAGCTGCCCACGGCAAGGCCCAGAATAAGGCCGACCCCGAAGCTGAGGGCTACGTCGTCGGCAGCTTGCGCCGGTCCAGTCGCAAAGAAGGTGTCGCGGAACGCGGCGGAGAGGCAGCAGCCTAAGCAATTCAGCAAGCAGCAGCTTTACGAGATACTGGCTGAAGCGGTCAAAAATACTGGCTAAGAGGTCAACGCGAACGCCGTTGCGCTGCGCTCAGTATTCGGCTCGGCTCGGGAGTTCGGGGGTCGTGCACCATCCCAAGTTCGTCTGCTTCGGCTCACAACCGGCAGTAGGCGCCAACCTAATCGACGTCCGCTTTAGCACTCACAGCAGACGAGACACGTCTTTCAGCGACCTCCAGCTGAGGCCAATAGGGGCCGCTTTGGCGCGGCGCTGTAAACTTCCAGTCTAATTTGAAGAGCGGACGCCCTCGCTTAGGGCGACGAATCCATTCAGACGGACGTGCCTAGACAAACGTGGAAAGTAACGGCTAGTCATTCGCATGGTTTGGATTCCTAATTGGCTGCGACGGGCAGATGTCAGGCTGCGGCCTAGGGCCGGCGCTCAGGTCGACTTACAACCGCTGTCGGAGCGCAGCGGCCGATGGCTGAAGGCGAACTTGTTTCGCTTCCCAGGCGCGGTGTGGTCGCGGAAGCGCGGCTGTGTGGAGCTGTCAGAGGGCGACGTGATCGCGCTGCATCTTGTTGTCGAGCGTATCACGGAAGCCGGTCTGAAGGTGCGGCTGTCGGGGCGCCTTCGCAGCTGGGACGGTGCGTCGCCTGTTTGGACTTTGCTGCTGCGCAAGGGTTAGCGGATCGGGCCCCTGCTGAATCGCACGGCGACGAATGACGGCAGCTTTGATTTCCGTTGATTAAATTCAAACCGCCGCTGGCGCTCCACCCATTCATTTCCGCTCAAGCACGCCGATTACGGCTTTCGGGTTCAGGTGGATCAGTCGAAGCAGGACTAGCGCGGGACCGGTTGGCTTCCTGCGCCCTTGCTCCCAATTGCGAAGTGCCTTGACCGGCACGCCAATGGCGTCCGCGAAGGTCTGCTGCGTCTGTCCAATCCCCGAGGCCATGCGGACCGCCTGCACATTGATCATCTGCGCAGCAGTCCTTTTAGGGGATGAATTAATTACGCCGCTGGCGTCCTGTGTCAGCTCACTCATGGTCTAACTCCGCCTTCTCGCGATGAGAAGATTGGCCTCTGCATGTTTTTCAAGCCCTAGGGCAACCTAACTCCGAACAAGCTGCCGTAAACCAGCATCGCGGACCCGCCCGTAACCGTACAAGCCGCAGTAAGGTAGACAGTTGTGCTGCTGCTGATATTGAGAAAACGAGGTGGGGTTGGGATGATAGCCGTCTGCCCCGTGCCATAAGTCAAATGAGACGCGTTTGAGTTGAGAGATTCAACCGCCTGGGATGTCAGGCTGGTTGAAGCGTGAGTCTCACTATACGCCGTCGTCCCCCGGGCTGAATAGATAACAGTGCCCCAGATAAGCCAGCGGCCTGCGGCAACGCTTTTGCTCGTCACATTGGTTATGACGCCATTCGTCATTGTAGCCGCAGACCCGAAAGCGCGGATGTAGTTGCCTGGCTGATAGGCGTACCCAGATTGTGTCGCAAACGCCTTAGCCCCTGTTGCGATAGCAAGCGATGTTGTGGAGGTGCCACCGTAGCCGGGTCCTGTGGGTCCTAAGGCGCCTTTAGTTGGATCGACACCAAACGTGTAGGAGAGTCCATCTTTTACGAGCGTAAGGGGGCTAGCGACTTGAACGAGTGCGGGAAACTGCGTCCGGAATTTAAGCTTGAATGCCAATTTAGACTCCCTCCACCACGGCAACCGTCCCATCGATTAGATCGACAATGAAGCCGTCGATTGTGACCTTGGCGCCGAGCCGATACGTTCCGGGGCAAAGATTGCGCAAGTCACTATCCTCGAACTGCCACTGGAAGCCCGGGCCGGGCACCGTCACTTTGCCGTTGCCGATCGATGCCATGGCGCGCGGATAGCGGTAGTCATAATCCGAGATGATAACCTCAATATCGAGAGGGCTTACTGCTGTAAGATCCGTCGTGCTGCCGTCGTTCTCATCCACGAGCTCGACGACATCGCTTCGCCACGTTGCTTTGTTGGAGATAACCGCGACTTGGCCCGTGTACATCATGCCGCTCCAGCCAGTTTCCGCACGTCAACGCCATCAGCACCAAGGCGCACGATGACGGACTGGCGCACATATTCCGATTTGGATTGGCACTTTCGTCGAGCTGCCGCGTCGATCGCTTCCAACAGGCCGGTCGGCACCCGAAATTGCACCAACTGTTCGAATTTTACGGCGTCGTCCATCTCTCGTCCTCATGCAATCTGCATGAGATTGTCAGTAAGAGAGATGAATCAGCGGCACCATTCCAAGGCTGCGGGGGTTGCGCGTTTAATGGAAGCTGCGAACTTTCCGGGGGCAGCTGGTCTGCTCATCAGCTTAAGGCTCACGTATCTCACAGCCGCCCTGACGTCGCTGATGCGCCAGAAGGAGACATGGCCCGCGGTTAGCGGTCAGTCCGGAGTGTCACGGCTCGTTGCGGTGGCGCGGAAAGTCTTTCCGCACCTCTCCGCCCTTCCTAATCTAGCAAGATCAAACTCGCGCCAAGTGCAACGCGGCCTCAACGCCGCCTTCCATGATCTGCTCCGCCTGGACAGTGTCGGGGACGGCCCGCGCGAACTGGAGGGTGCCTACCATGAGGCCGAAGATGGCGGTCGCGCGGCGGCGACTCGCTGCAGAATCGGCATCCGGAAGTAGTGCGGCCAGAGACGAAACGTAGCTTCGCAGCGCTTTCTCGTAATCTTTCCTGGTGGACAGGGGCTGTCGGGCGATTTCCGGGAGCAACGCCGCCGAAGGGCACCCTTCCGCCGGGTCTTCGAGGTGAGCGCGGTTGAGGTATCTCCGAATCGCCCCCTCGAGGGCCAGGCCCCTCTGCTGATCTTCATCGAGCCGATGTTGCTGGTCTCCGAGCGCGCTCGCCAGCGCCTCGCGGACGAGCGCTTCCTTAGACTCGAAGTGCGGGGAGAAAGCCCCTTTGGTCAGGCCAGCCTCGCCCATGATTCCGGCGATCCCGGCGGCGCAGATGCCGTCTCGGCGCACGCACTTCGACGCCACATCGACGATGTGCCGTCGCGTCGCTGCCTTATGACCTTTCTCGAAACGCATCTTCTCTTCACTCCATTAATGTCCTGCAGACCTTACGCTGCAGCCGCTTCCAACAAGGCCTGGAGGTCGCGATCAAGCTTATGGGCCACTGCATCGACATCATCGCTGCCAAACTGACCGAAAACGGATGCTGGTCGATCATATTCAAATGCGACGCCGCCATCGTCATCCTCGCGCAGCAGGACGCGGATGGGTGCATAGAGGCCGGCCGACAATTGGTGGCGGGTCATCTTGGATGCGGTGAGCGGATTTCCGATATCGAACTGGATGGATCGGCGCGTCAGCCCAGCAATAGCCAGGAGCGCTCCGTGGTCACGCTGACCGAAAATGGTGAGCGGCGGACATGCCTCCAACTCTCGAAACGCCCGCGTGCTTTCACCATATCGCAGGAGAGTGAAGATCCCGTCATCGATGCGGGGTGCCAAGGTCGCGAGCCTGACCCGAACGTCCTCGAAAGATTTTGTTGACCGGATGGTGACGTGCTCGACCGGAATGACACGCGTTGAGTACAGCGCATTGGCCATCTGTTGATCCTCTAATTGGTTGTCGTTGTTTGCAGGTGGCCCCTTCGCTTCGCGTAGCAAAGGGGCCACGACGTTAGATCGTCCTCGATCTGGCGCCCAAGATGCCTTCGATGCCGCGGGCAAGGTTTAGAAGCCCCCGGTCGCTCCCCAAGGGGGCATCCAGCTCGAGCCCAATCGGCAGCCCCGCGTGAGACAAGCCAACAGGAAGGCTGATACCGGGCAGCCCCACGCTGCTTGCCGACACGGTGTGGTTCGCCAAAGCGAGGTAGCTGACTTCCTGCCCCGCGATATGAACGGTCGCCTGCTCCTCGATCAGAGGCGCCGTGCAGGGGGTGGTCGGCTGCAGAATGACCTGCGCCCCATGAGAGATGAACGCCGTGTCGAGCCGGCGCTGGATTTCCGGCCGGCTCACGTCGAGTGCCGTTTGATAAGCCTCTGCCGAAGTCGCACCTGCACCACTCGGCAGTACGATGTGCCCCCACGCCTGCCGAAGTTGCGGCTTGAGACCCTCATAGATCGCCTCGAACGTGGTCGGAATGTCATGGCGGCGCAGGAAGTCCGAGATTGCGCCCATCGTCTCATGAGCGAAGATGCCCCACGTCGTGGTTTGGACGAGGGAATTGAAATCGTCGCCAAGGTCTACTTCAACGACCTCGGCGCCGGCGTCCTGCAACTGCCGAACCGCCTCGCGGAAGCGGGTCTCGACGTCCGAATCCACCAGATCCAGGAACTGTCGCGGCGCAAAGGCCAGCCGGGCTCCCTTCAGGCCGTGGCCGTGATCGGATAACTTTGCATCCCGTTCACCAATCACGATTTGATCCACCAAACTGCAGTCCTCGACACTGCGGGCAAATACGCCAGTCGTGTCGAGCGTGTGAGAGATTGGAGCAACGCCGTTGCGCGGCCAGCGCCCGGTGGTGGGTTTGAAGCCCACGACGCCGCAGAATGACGCGGGCACTCGGATCGACCCGACGGTGTCACCGCCCAACGCGGCGGGGACGATGCCCGCGGCCACGGATGCGGCCGAGCCGCTCGAGGAGCCTCCGGACACGCGATCCCGTGCGTGCGGATTCTTCACTTGGCCGTAACGTGCGTTGTGACCGGTCAAGCCGTACGACATCTCGACGAGGTTGTTCTTGCCGAACACCAAGGCGCCCGCACCCTTGATGGCCCGGACACCGTCGGCATCTTCGCGCGGCACGAAATGAGCGAGTCCTTCGAGGCCCAGGCTGGTAGGTAGCCCTTTCGTCAAATAACTGTCCTTCACCCCGAACGGCACGCCAAGGAGCGGGGCCGTCGATCCGGCCGCTCGCGATTTGTCCGCGTCCCTCGCGGCCGCCAGCACGCCGGCCTCGTCGATGGTGATGAAGGCGTTCAGCTCGGCAAGCGCTCGGGCGCGCTGCAAAAGCGCTGCGGTATAGGCCTCCGAGGTGATGTCGCCGTTGCGAACCGCTGCTGCAGCGGCTGCGAGCCCAAGCGAGGTGAGATCTGTGGTGTCTCGCGATGCAATCTGGCGTGAAGTGGCGGTCGTGTCGTCCATGAAATCCTCGCAAAGAGCTGTTTGGCGGCATCCTGCTGCCGCCAAACAGCGGCTAAGCTCAGTGCCATTACGGTCATAATATTAAATTACGATCGTACTTCAATCGTAATTTTCGAGTCCATGCTGTGTTGCCGGACACATGCTCGTGAAGTGCCGATGACACCGTTGATCGAGGGAGCAATCAACCGTTCGACGAATGACCATCAGTGACGCAGGGCCTGAACACAGCCTCTATTCGCGCCTTCAACCCGAGGCGTGATTGCCGGCCTACGTCATGCCGAAGCAGGGGCGGCGTTGGTCAGGCCGAGCAGATGACTTCTGCATGGGTCACAGGCTGTTTTCGCGGATCTGCCGGCGCATGTCCGCTCTGCCACGGCTTGCGGAAGGTTTTGGCAGAGGCAAGCCGAACCGTTCAAAGTACTGAGCAACTGCCGGGATCGAATGGCTGCCGGAATGATACGCCGCGAGCGCCACCATGTCGCCGTCCAGGAACATCGCAAGAGCAACCTGGCTGACGACCCAAACGCCGCCTCCGACACGACGCCCAAGACCATGCTGAGGGCACCAGTTCCGGATCGTTGTTTCAGACTTTCCAGCCCGCTTGGCTGCCACAGCTAGACTGATCCCCTCGCGAGGATCATAGGGGATCAGGACAACAAAATTTGTCTCTTCGGCCCCCCTCATGCGAGCACCTTTGAAATCAGAACGGCACCCGTCGCGTCATGTCGCCGGTAGGTCAGATGCGCGCCCGTCCTACGATGGATCGATGCCGAGGACACGGTGATGACTGGCACGGCACCGCCCTGGATCAGGAACAGAAATCCCATCACGTCGAAGCGCGCGGCCGGCGCGAGGGGGTGAACGCCAAACAGGTCAAGGGCTGTCCAGCCCATCGAGTGTGCCGCGTGCCCCCATCTAGAGAGGAAGTTTTCAGCGTCACCGAGGAGCATGTCCCACCGCTCCGGGCTCATCCAATCGGGACAATTCCGCTGCTCTAGTTCTCCCAAAATTGCATGCCATTCTGCTGGCGTACCGCCTCTCTCGCCGTCATCCTCGCCCCCTGCAAAACTAGTGGTCCCACTGGTCCCACTGGTCCCACATGCGTTAAGTGATTGATCGATTGCACATTTGCCGGGACCACTCACTGCGCCGTGATGGGACCAGTCGTTTTCAACTGGTCCCATCTCTTTGCGCCGACTGGTCCCAGGTTTTTCCTGTCGGTTGAACGGCTTGCTCGGGGTGGGACCAGTGGGACCACTGGGACCAGTCTTTTTCAGCAGGTCGAGCACGTGAGAGGTGAAGTCCGGAAAGCTATGCGTCATTCGCCGTCCTCCAGGAGCTGCGAGACGATGTGATAGAGGCGCAACTGACCGTGACCGGGCACTCGAACGTGCTTCGCGCGGCGTGCTGGATCGGGAGCGTCCATGTAGCCCTTGGTCGCCAGTGTGGCCGCCAGCCGGCGAGCATCGAGACCGCGGCAAACCTCTTCCTTCCAGGCAGTGGTTGTGACGAAGTAGTCCCAGCCGTCTCCGACCTTTTGGCGATAACCGGCCACATCGCGTGGGTGGATGCGCGTGTCCTGGTCAGCCTCCCATGCGGGAATGAAACGGGCCATACCGTTCGCGAGCAGGAATGAACGCACCTGCTCCAGACCGTCCTGAACCTCTGCCGCATCATGACCGCCACGGGCAGCCAGCCAGTCGTTGAAACATCTGCCCGCTGCAGCAATGGCCTCGCCGGGCTTCCAAGGCACGATGCCGCGCTGCTGCGCCAACTCGCCGCCAACTGCGACCAGTGCGAAGCGCTGGGCCACTCGCTCGATTTGGCCGTCCGCGCCCTTCGGGACGTATTGGCTGCTGAAAGCCGTCATGATCGGCATAATCTGCCGGCGAAGATCCTCAATCGCTGGCACGATCGACCCAAGGTAATGCCGGGCCGCGACACCATAGTGTTGCTGTGTCGCCGTTCGCAGATGGCGGGCGAGTGCTTCGGCGCTCTCGAACCCGTGCAGGTTTTCGAACATGCCCATCCCGGCGCCAGCATCGGCGGCTATGTCGACAATGCGAACCTGCTGACCGGCTGCTATCCGCTTGCCCCGTCCATCCTCCGCCACCTTATCGGCGAGGCCGATTTCGCCGGACGAGAGGAACAGGACGCGCCACTTTGCGGCCCGTCGCGCAGATCCATCGCGCGTGCTTCGCGATTTGCCCGAGCCATTGGCCAACATATAAGCGGCTTCTCCGGCATCCTTCGCCGCGAGCTGCGAGAGCTCGTCCAGGCAAAGGACGGTATCCGAATGGCTGAGCGCAATGCCTTCCAGCCCGTTGGCTGTTGCTCGCCACGACCGAACGAAGCCATTTGCATCACCACCACCCCAGACACTCCCCGCGACATGCAGGGCTGTGCTCTTGCCTGTTGAACTCGCGCCTTTGAAATGAAGGCCGCCGCCCTCGGAGGAACACGGCCCTACCAGCGGCCCGGCAAAGGCTGCTGAGATGGCGACGACCAGGCGACTGTTGCCACTGGCATAGCGGGCCACGTTCTGCTGCCAGCTCTCGAGCGTGCCGCCTTGTCGGAACGAATGTTCGTGAGCGGTGACGCTCTGCAACAGCAACTGGTCACGCTTGTCGTTTGCGAAGCAATCATCCGGCAGGACGAACGAATTGCTATGCCAGCCCACGCGCTGAGTTGCCCTCGCACGATTTGGGCTGCGCACCTGGAGCAGGAACGAGTTAAAGAGACCGCGCGCGGTCTGGCTTGGGGCAATAAAAAATCCGCCTTCCATCAACGCCCGGCGAGCCTCCGAGCCGTCACCGGCAAGCGTAGCGCGCGGCAACGCAAATTGGTGTTCCCGGTCGTCGTGATCCTTCCACCGCAGCAGCACGCCCCAATTGGAGCCGTCACCGTCCCGTGTCTCGGCCACAATGTCGAAGTGACCGGCAATCAAGATTGCAGGCTTGTCCAAGTCATCGGGGTTCTGATGCATGAGGCCGCGATCGGAGAAGCTGTAGCCGAGCGGCAACTGCTTCTTTTGCTCGGCACGGCCGGCGATATGCTCCTCGTTCGCTTCCTCGCCGGCGCCGAACCAAGCCCCATCGTTCGACTTCTCTTCTTGGGCTGGCTCCTCGGCCTTCCAATGAGAAACCGCCTCAATCAAAGCTGAAAGATCCGCGCTGGTCTTGCCGGTCGCGAGCCAGTCCGACACGTCACCGCCCTTCGGAGTGTCCGGGAAGTGCAGCACACGGACGCTTGCGGCAACGCCGTGAGCCATGGCCGCCTTTTCTTCAGCGTGCTTTCTGCCGGCGTCGTCGTTGTCGGCCAAGATGACTAGGTGGCGTCCCCGCACATATTCGGCGCAACCGCCCGGCAACCCGTCGCCAGTCCCGCCGAACGTGAAAGCGCTGAATGACGCCTTCGCCAGCGTGTCCACGTCCTTTTCGCCCTCCGGCCACAGCAGCGGCGCCTCGCCGCCGAACGGATCCGAGCCGGAGAAGTAAGGCACATGCTCGAAGCCCTCCGGCTTGCGATACTGCCAGCCCGTCCGCCCGTCCGTGTCGGTCACCCGAAACACATTGAAAGCGTTGCCGTCCTTGCGAAGGATTTTCAGCCGAACGGGGACACCGCCCCGGCAATAGCTGTGCCGTCGCTTCTCATCGTCGCGAATGCGCGGGCCTTCGTCGCCGGCCACAACGAAGCGCGGCTTGCCATCCTGGTCTGGTTGAGTGCGAGGTGGAAACGAGGCCGGAGCGCCGCGCGCGCCGCTCGGCTCAGCGGCAACCTTGTCCGCCCCCCTGTTGTCGTGCTTCCGGGCTGACCGCATGTTGCCGGTCAGGGTTGATGAACCCTGGGCCGGCCTCACATTCAACAGTGTCTGAAGGTCGCGCGCTGCGTCCAGCTTGGATTTGCCCTCCACATAAGCGACCAAGTCGATCGCATCGCCGCCCTTGTCCCCGGTCGCGAAGTCGCTCCAAACCCCGTTGTTCATGTTCACCTTGAAGCTGCCAGGACGGCCGTCGGGACGGGTCGGATTTCGCGCTATCCATTCAGCGCCGGATCGGTAGCCACCCGGCAGCAGCTTCGGAACGATGAAGTCGAGCGCGCCAAGGGCGGCCGAGCTCACCGCACTGAAGTCCACCCGCTGGGGCCGCGTTGCGGCATGCTCGGCGAAGGCGTTGTTGATCGCGCCCATTAGAAATGTCCTTCGGGTTTTGAGGCCAGTCGTTTGCAGGCGCGCTCTTTTTTTCGAGCGTCGTCGATGGCTTGGGCAGCGTCTCCCCGGGACAGGAAGACGCCGCGCAACTGGTGGCCTGATTGAAGCGATGCCATGAATTTCTTGCGGCCGATTTCGCGGATGAAGCCGAGCACCTCACGACCGCAGCAGACAGTCAGCGTTCTCAAGATCAGTGGAGGGCTCATGACGTGCCCTCCATCGGAACAATCTCAATTGCGGTCTCGAGCCGATACCTGCCATGGCTGCCCGGAAAGTCGCCTTTGTGGGCTTCATAGTCCGTTGAAATGCTCAGACCGGCGCGGCGCAGCTTGTAGACGTAGTGACTCCAGCGGGGCGCCGGATGGTCTATAGTCGTGAGGCCTTGAGGCCCTGCATTGACGAGGTGACGAAGCGTCCATGCCTCGCGGCCAGCGAAGGTTTGCAGCGACCCGTCAGGCAGCTTGATCCTGATTTTATCGGTCATCGCTCGGTCGCCCCTCCGATGCCGGCAAGGGCCGCGATCAAATCGGCATGGCCCGGAGGGAGCGAGTATCGGGAAGCGAGGAATTGCCCCGCCCTCGTTGCCGGCTTGCGGACTACAGCCGGGCGCCAGCTAAATAGGGGCAAGCTGGAAAGGTCTTGGATTGGGTGATGTGACTTGCTATGTGTTGGCACAGTTAAAGCCTTTCAAAGGCCCGGTGCGCTCGCTGATCCCGCCAAGGAAGCCGAGCCGCCGGGCTTTCCGTTTCAGGGCTCAGGCGGCTACGGGCTGTCGTCCGATCGGGGGCAGCGAGTGCACCCAACGGCGCAACTCTGCATCCTCGAGGATGGTGGCCTTTCCGTCCTTTCGGGCGGTCAGCTCCTTGTCCTTAATGGCTTTGAAAATTCGGGAACGGCTTCGGCCGGTAGCGGCTGCAGCCTGCTCAGGCGTGTACGCAATCGGCAATTGGATTGCCGAGATTTGGACGCCATTTCCTCGGGGCGGATTGATTCCTGTCATCGGTGCACCTGCTCTTGGTCCCACCAACGCGGCGGGGATGCACTGAGACTAAAAAGGCCCAAAATAGGCCGGCAATATAGGCGAAGACCCCGCCTATTTAGATCGCGGCCTATTTAGGCCTCCGCCGATTTTGTTTTTGGCTTACCACGAGGAAGTGAGGGATGATCTCTTCTCAGTTCTCGCGCGTCTTCCCGGTTTATTCCTACGTTCCTCATAGCCACGATATCTTCAGCCAACGTTGGGATGCGGCCGTTCAGCGAATCGCGCCAATTTTTGAAAGCTTCCCGCTTTTCTGACGCGGGCCGCTTGATCGTTTGAGATTGATTTCCGTTATCTCGCGTTTCGACTTTTGCTGACCATGCCGGCGGCAGCGATTGGGCCAACTTTGCGACATCGTCTCCTTTGAACAGGATGACGCGGCGCAGAACCCCACCGGAAAGGTCTACGATGCCACTTAAAAGGATGTCTTCGGCATCGTCGCCGCCCCAGCCTTCTTTGAAGATATGGTCAAGCCTGCCGTCCTCATGCGTGAAATAGGCGGTTATTTCTCCCGCAAACAGACTTTTCCGTAGCTCCTGAAGCGCGGCCATGAAGTCGCAATAGCGATCCATCGTTCCGTCGCGTCTTGTCTCTGCGACGTAATATGGCAGGTGATTGTAAATCCACGTTGCGTTCAACGTAGTCCCGAGCTTATCCCAAACATCTTGTTCCTCAGGAACCATCGCGTCGGGCTTCCAGCGTTGAGGGTCGCGTGTTGATGCAATGGTTATGAGAGCCCTCTCCGACCCAACAAAACCTTTCGGGTAAAATCTTGCCATAGGCACTCCGCTAGTGCTCCGCAAAGGACGACACGGCAGGCTGGTGCGGACCAGCTTTTCGGGAGCTACCCTAGCCGTGCCGGTTCTTCGGCGCCTCCGCCAAAACCCGCGCTATTTCCCGCGCATACCGGTTGAACGCAGCCCGCTTTTCCTTCTGTCGCTCATACATGTCGTAATGCACAGACCCGACGTCGCGTGCCTTGTGATTCAAGCAGGCATCCCGATCCTCTTTCTTGACGCCCAGAGCTGACATTCGAGTTTCGACCGTTCGGCGGAGGTCGTGAGGCGAGGGAGGATCCTCGCTCCATTTTCCCTCAAGAGTCTCGGCAAGCCGTGCCATCGCGACCGTGAGAGCGTGAGCGCTAATCGACTGCGATTTATCTTTTGACCGTGGGGAGGGGAATAGAACTTTCGCGCCCTCGGGTAAGAGCGATATCGCCTCCTTGATGGTCTCCACTGCTAAGGAAGATAGCGGCATGAAGAAGTCCCGCTTGTTCTTCACACGCTCGGCAGGCACAGCCCAGCCGGCGGCACTGGCCTGGTTCAGGTTCTGAAGCTCAGACAGATTGCAGCCGGCAACCTCGTTTGCTCGGCCCGCGGTGAGGAGAGCGAGCCTAAGGGCCAATCCGGTCTGACGGGAAATCGGCTTTTCGACCGCCTTCCTCCAGAAGGTTCGGATTTCGCTGTCATCGAGCACGCGCTTTCCGGTCTTTTCCACCCCCCGTTTCTTCAGGCGGACCATGGGATTGTCTTCTCTCAGGTCGCAATCGATCGCGAACGAGAAGATTTTGGAAAGGAGCGAGTGAACGCGATTGGCCGCCGTAGGCGTCCCGGCCCCAACCATGCCCTCAAGCAGCTCGATGCAGTCGGCGCGCCGGATCTTCCTATAATCGCGCTTTCGCCACTTCGGCAGAACGTGCTTATCGAGGTTGCGCCGATCCTCGGCGACAGACCTGAGGCGCTTATGCCGCTCCGCGTGCTCGACCATGTAGCGTTCGGCGAGTACCGCGAAGTCACGAGACCCGGCGTCCGCTCTGGCAGTTCGCTTCGCTTCAATGGGGTTGATCCCGCTGGCTACCTGCTTACGCATGTCGTCGGCGTCGGACCGAGCCTTGGAAAGGCCGATGTCGGGATAGTTGCCGAGGGTAGCCCGCAGCGTGCGCCTGGTGAGGGGATCGCGGAAGCGGAACCCCCACGACGAAACGCCGCCTTTCGTCACACGCAGCACGAGGCCGGCGCAGCGCACGTCAGCAACCTCCAGCCTGCCTTTTGCAGGGGGCTCGACGGCGCGGCAATAGGCGTCGGTCAGCAACTTCTTCATGCGTCCCCACGGGGACACTGCGGGGACGCAAAATGGCAGGATGCAGCAGGACTGACCGGAACGGAGGGGGACATTTCTAGAGAATAAAGCGAGAACCGACCGCGTTCAAGCGTTCTGGTGCGTCCCCCACCGTTTTGAGCATCAGACTACGAATCTGAGGGTCGGACGTTCGAATCGTTCCGGGCGCGCCATTTCGAATACGCGATCAACACCGATCTCCCGCATCCGGTCGTTTAGTCCGCAGGCGGCGCACCCGTTTCCGGCGCGCCTGTGATGACAATCAATTGCACTGCTTCCAGGATTCCGCGTGCCGTGACAAAGCCCGCTTTAGCGCCGCCCAACTTCTTGCGCCGCCGGGTCCGAACCGAGCCCCTTGCTCGTCAGCAAACGGCTGAACTGATCGGCGGAAAAAAGCTGCCCGTCCGGAGCCGTGATCGAAACCACAAAACCATTCACCGCGTGCTTGCGGGCCACGATCACCGCAACGATCGCGCTGTCACGGAAATCCACGGTGCGGCAGTCGTCTTTAATAGCTTCGATGATAAATGACATTTGGCCCATGACCACAATTGGCACGCGCCAATTGCGCGCCCGGCAATTCAACCTCGTATCGGTGAAAATGATATTGCCGACAAGCCAGCTATTGACCCGATGGAACTGCGACCATACCCATAATGGGGTCAACAGCAGACCGGTCCTGCCTCACGCGCGGTGCGCCCCGGATGCATAGAACTGGTTTGTGGGCGTCGAACCGGAAATCCGTAGAAGCGGGCACTGGCCATGATTGGTACGACTGAAAGCGAGGAAATCGCGTCGGATTTGATCCGAACCGTCTCTCGCCACTCGCTGGCCTACATGCTGTGCGCAGCCAGCGAAATGTTCCGCCACTACGATTTCGATCCCCTCGACTTGATGATCATTCATGCGGTCTTGAACGCCAACGTTCTCAAGATCATGAAGAACCCCGAACTGGACCGGCAATTTGGCAGCATCCAGGCGGTTGAGCCGGACAAGATCAAGCAGGGCGTTTCCCGTGCCGCCCTGTCCCGCTTTTTCGGTCTGCCGATCGAAACCGTCCGGCGGCGCGCCGATCGCTTGAAGAAGCAGGGCATTTTCCGCGAGACCGACCAGGGACTGATCGTCACCGAAGCCAACCAGTTCAAGTTCGGCAATAATCACGAGCTGCAGAGAACCAACATGCTCCTGGTGCGGAAATTCCTCCGTGACCTCACGGAAGCGGGCGTTGAGCTACCCGGCGGGATTTGACGGCCGGATCCAGCGTTTGTTTGCCCGTCGCATCATGGCGCGAAGGCGAGACAATCCGGTTGGATCTGCTTCGCGCATCGCTGCCCTGTGAGGTTCGGCACGCAACATCACCTGTAATCTGCTTCACACGCAAACGCGCCCAATGACACTCGATGGGAATCAGGCGCGCCTCCACGCGGCCTGTTCGGAGCTGGCGATGATGGCTGCACTGGCAAAGGCGATATCCCGGGCGACGAGAACCGAAGTTGATGTTGAAACTCTGAAAGTCCTCGTGATCTTTTCGGGCGCGGGCTTGCTGCTCTCTCTCGTGGCCGCAATGATCTACGGACAGGCTGCCAGCGCCGCTTTGTTTTGAGACCCGGCACGGCATAATCCGGCGCCAGGTCGTCGAAGCGCACAAGAAAACTCATTCGCAAGCGTGTGCATTCGGTGTCGCCCGGTGCCCGGACGCGCGGGACCGCTCTACGCGCAGGGCCGTGCGTCGTCTCTTAACGAACCGTTTACCGAGCTTCGCGGCCGCCGTAACCGCGGGTTAACCATGGATATTTACGGTGTAGCAAGTCTCTAGGTTGTGCCTGTCAGTTGATTTCGAGTCCAATTCCATGGCGTTCGGTAGAAGCGCATCTCCGCGAAGCATCGCCCCGACGGAGCCCGCGGCTTCGTGGGAAGCGCCGCGGGCTACGGCGGCGACGCCCGACAACACCGCACCCGCGCTGATCAAGGGATCGCTGGCCCTCACCGGCGCGTTCTCTTTCCTGCGCGAGAACGGCCGGCGCATCCTGATGCTGGCGCTGGCATTTTTCGCGCTCGGCCTCGTCGTGCTGATGGTGCTGCCGGTCCGGTATGCCGCGACGGCGCTCGTCGTGGTCGATCCTCGCGAGCTGCGCGTCACCACGGATCAGGACGTGCTGCCTGGCATCGGCCAGGACGCCGCTGCGCTTCAGAGCCAGATCGAGATCGCCAAGTCGGACGGTTTTCTCCGGCCCTTGATCGAGAAGCTCAAGATCGCCGACGACGAAGATATCGCAGGCGGTCATACCGACATGACGCGCCTGCTCGAAAAACTCCGCAGCCGTCTTGATATCTCGCGTCGTGGCCTGACCTACGTCATCGCCATCTCGTTCACCTCGAACAGTGCGGAGCGGGCGGCTTATTATGCCAATGCCATCGCAGAGGCGTTCGTCGCGACCCAGAGCCGCGTCCGCAGCGATGCGACGGACGAGGCGGCCGACTGGCTCAAAGACCGGCTGAAGGCGCTGAACGAGCGCCTGCGCGTCTCGGAAGACGCCGTCGCAGCCTTCCGGCTCGAGCACAAGATCCTCAATGCCGGCAAGGATTCCACCACCCAGCAATTGCGGGTGACTGACCTGAACCAGCAGGTCTCCGCCGCTCGCGCGCGCACCGAGGAAGCCAAGGCGCGTTACGAGCAGGTGCAGCGCGATCTCAAGGCCAATGTCGAAGGTCCGGTGAAGCAGGATCTCCTGAGCATGCTGCGCGCGCAGCGCTCGACCCTGAACGACCAGATCGCACAGAAGAAGGCGGTCTACGGCGACCGCCATCCTGATCTTGCGATTTCCTACAGCCAGTTGGCTGACATCAACAGGCAGATCGAGGTCGAGCGCAAGAAGAACATCGACACCGCGAAATCCGAATACGAGGCCCAGCTTGAGCAGCAGGCTGCGCTGGAGAAGCAGCTCAAGGCGGTCGAGACGCAGATGCTGGTGGACGGCCAGGCGCTCGTGAAGCTGCAGGAACTGCAGCGCGATGCCGATGCCAACAAGAATATCTACGAGCAGTTCTTGTCGCGGTTCAAGACGACCAACGAGCAGCGTCAGCTTCAGAGCTCGCAGACCAAGATCGCCTCGCCGGCGATCCCGCCGCTGCGCTCCACGCGTCCGCCGCTCGCGCTGCTGCTCGCCGCGCTCGCGATCGGCTCGCTGCTGACGTCAACCGCTGCGGTTGCGGCAATGACGAGCATGTCCGACAAGTCCGATCCTGCCGAGGCTCCGGCTCGAACGCCGGCGCATGCGGAGGCGAGGGAGATGCTCAAGCGGCAAGTCCAGCGTCCGGCTCCGGCCGTGCAGCAACCCGAGGCGATGCCGAACCTTCCGGTCTGGTCCCGCATTCCCGAACTGATGTCGGGAGCTGCGCCCAACACTGTCTGGCAACGACCGATTGCCGCCACAGCCGAACTCGATCTCGGCACTTACTTGCGTCCGCTGCTCGAGCGTATCGATCGTGCCCCGGCGCGTGGCTGCAAGGTCGCCCTCGTGCTGTCGGTCGGCAAGAGCGCCGGCGGCAACACCGTTGCGCGCTCCCTCAACCGCGCGGCGGTCGATCGCGGGATGATGAGCGTGCTGATAAGGCTGCAGCCGGAATTCGCGGGCGCCCAGCCGCCGGTGACCGAATGGCAGGACGGCTCCACCACTGCGGGGCTCCAGTCGATCGACGAGCTGCTGAGCGCCGGCAGGAAGGCCAATGCGCGGCCAGAGGACGACATTCGCTCGGAGTTCGACCTGATCATCGTCCATGCGAACAATCTTGCCTTGCAGCCAGATGCGATCGCGCTCGCCGCGCACGCGGACCTGATCATCCCGGTGGTGCGCGCCGGCGAGCTCGGTTCGGCGGCGATGCGACGGGTGACCGCCGCGCTATCGAAGTACGACGCCATCCCGACCGGCCTCGTCGTCAATCATGCGCCCGCGGGCTCTGCCGCGCCTCACCCCGGCGGCGGCCCGCTTAGCAGGGCGATTTGACGATGGCGACGTGCCGTCGTCTGCTCCTCTCCACGATCTTGCTGTCCACGATCTTGATGCCAATGTCGCTCGCATCAGTGGCATCGGCCGAAACTTGCCTGCCTGTCCCGCAGACCGTCGCGCCGGACAGGCTCGCCGCGCTGTCGCGCGGGTTCAATGCCGACGGCTGGATCAACGGCGAAAAATCCGCGCCTCCGACTCGCGAGTTGCTGCAGCAACTCCGCAAGGCGGGGATGAGTCATGTCCGCTTGCCGGTACCGGCCGAGCGCGTGATGCTGCGCTTCGCCCCGAAGGCGGAAAGGGATGAGACGCTCCGGGCGCTCGACAAGGCATTGAAGCAGCTCATCTCGCTCGGCTATTCAATCTCCGTCGATCTTCATCCCGGCGATCGTTTCAATCGCCTGCACAAGGACGACGCCGACGCGTCGCTGCGCGAGCTGGAGGATGCATGGGGCACGCTCGCCCAGGTCATTCAATCGTTTCCGGCCGACCGCATCTTCGCCGAGCTGCTCAATGAGCCCGACATCGAAGCCGATAGATGGCAAAAGCAGGTCGAAACGCTCGCTGTCTTCGTTCGGCAATTGCTTCCCGCGACCACGCTGATCGTCGGCCCGGTCGACTGGCAACGCGCCGACTCGCTGCCGCGGTTTCGCCCGTTGCCGGATCCAAACGTCGTCTACGCCATCCATTTCTACGATCCCATGGTGTTCACACACCAGGGCCATTGGGACGTGCAGGATCCGCTGCACGACATCACGGATCTGCCTTATCCGATCAGCGCCGGCGATCCCGGGGTTCGGGCGCTCCGCCGGGACTTGCTGGACAGAGGCGCGACGAAGGCGCTCGGCATGCTCGACACGGCGATTGCCGTCGCCAGGGACAAGCCGGATGTCAGCCGCTGGCTCGAGCCCGCGATTGCTTGGCAGCAGCAATTTTGGCGACCGATCATCATCAACGAATTTGGCGTGTTGAAAGCCGCGGCGCCCCGGGACAGCCGCGTGCGCTGGCTCGCGGCCGTGACCGCATATGCGCGGGCGCATTGCTGGGGCTGGACGCATTGGGAGCTGGCGCAGGGATTCGGCCTGCTCGAAAACGGCACAGGCAAGCCCGATCCCGACGTCATGCGCGCGCTGCTCGGCGCGACCAGGCCCGGCCGGCGCTGAACCCGGCCCGCCATCGTTAACGAATCCTTACGCTTCCTGCCGCTATCGTGGCCGCCGCGCTGCGCCAAAGGACGAGTCATGAGTGGCGGGACCTCACCGCATCTTCAAGCCGTGCAGGCGGGCTGTCCCGAGCCAACGCGTTCGTCTTCGCGTTCGCCTTGGCGCGAGCTGATCCCGACGCTGTGCATCGCCATCGCAACCATCGGCTTTGCGCCGGTCCTGCACGTGGCGAGCCCGGTCCTGTCTCTGACCGTCGAAGTTCTCGTCGCCATCGCCATCGTGGTTGCGGTTCCAGCCTACGCGCCGGCCATCGCTATCTTCGTCCTGTTCTTCCAGAACCTTTTCGTCTCGATCCTGTCGCCGCTGATTTCGGCGCCGTCCGACCTGGACTTCATCAAAGGCTACAATTTTCTCGTCTGCTCCGTGATGTGGCTGACGACGTTTGGGCTGTACGTCGCCGGCCAAAGGAACAGGTCGACGGAGGTCAATCAAATCATGCGCTGGGGTGTCGTGACCCTCGCCGTGGTGTCGTTGTATTTTGCGATCGGCTTCGTGCAGGATGGCCAGGCGGCAACGGTCTATCTGCGCAACATCGTGCTGCCGCTGTTCCTTTTTCAGCTCTCGCTGCTGACGGCGGCGACCTATGAGGTTCGCGCCACGCCATTCCTGGTGACGCTCGGAGCCATTCTGATCCTGTGCGGATACGTCGAGTTTGCGTTTCGGGATTTCTGGCTGGCCATCACCAACGGCTACACGTTCTGGGGTTTCGACGAGCTCAAGGCGGCCCGTTCCGGCGTTTGGGAAGCCGAGATGCGCGCTACCGGCAACGTACCGGTCGATCTGAAGGATCGCTTCAGCTTCGACTTCCTCAATACGCCCCTGCTCGAAGGGTTCGGCCTGTCGAAGATCCTCCGCATCCACGGACCGAATATGCACCCGATCAGCTTCGCGTACGGGATCGCTTTTTTCGGGCTTTTCCTGTTTTCGGTAGGGCGTCCGGTTCTGGCCCTTGTGGCGTTGCCGCTGCTGATCGTTTGCAGCGTCAAGGGCGCGCTCATCGTGGTGGTTTTCGTGGCTGCGGCCTGGATATCGACCCGTCTGCTCGGCGCCGTGGTGACGCTATGGCTCGGCTTCGTGGCGTTGATCGTGTTTGCAATTGCCGCGATCCGCGTTGGCTTGCAGATCGGCGACTATCACGTTCTTGGCCTCATGGGCGGCTTGAACGGATTTCTCGAAAAGCCGTTTGGCCGCGGCCTGGGAGTTGGCGGAAATCTCTCGGACGACTATTTCTCGATCGACTGGAGCGCCGCGCAGGCCGCCGGAACGACCAACGGCGCCGTCGAGAGTGCGATCGGCGTCCTGCTGTACCAGATGGGCATCGCGGCCCTCGTTCCGCTGGCGTTTCATTTCGCGGTGGCGCTGAAGGCCTGGCGTCTTTATGCGTTCTCCGGATATTTGACGCAGGGGCTCGCAGGCTTCGGCGTCATGGTCGTGCTGCTGAATGGATTGTTTCAGGAAGAGGCCTTGTTCGCGCCGCTGGCGCTTGGGCTCACGCTCTCGCTCACCGGGCTGGTCATCGGCAGCCACATCAGGGCGCAGACGGTCTCAGTTCCGGATGACGACCCGGAGCGACTGGCACACTACCAGCCCGCGACGTAGCCCGTAGCTCACCAGCCGACGGTCACCCAAGCCTGCGCCTTTTTCCGCCATTCGTCGTCGAAGCGGGCCGCGATGTCCTTTGCCGCGTCCTGCGAGAGAAGCTGCTCGATAGCGGATGTCTCGATGTCGCCAATATCGGGAACGCCGGTGTATCCGAGATTGGCAAGCCGCTTGGCAAAGGGCGGGTGCGCCGCGTCCGGATCGTGCTCGCGCGTCAGGCCGGCGACGGCAGCCGCGGTCATCGGCTCAGGCGCCCTGATGTCCCCGAGCTGGTTCAAGACGCGCTCGAAGGGCGGGCGGGGTGCATGGATGGCGCCCAGCACCTCTTTCTCCAAAGGGGCGTAGATGAGATCGGTGAGACGCGTTCCGCACGCCTCCATCAGGACCAGCGCCCGCGCCATCTCGGCGCGGCCAATTTGTTCGGCGGCCCCGAGATCGGCGTAAAGCTCGTTCTCTCGCGACAGGGTGCGATATTCCCTGTCGAGCCATTCGAGCATGGAGCGGAGCAGGGCTCGGGCAATGCGTCCCGTGATGGTGTGGTCCGGATCGGCGTAGAACAGCACGTTCTCGGAGGCCGCGATGAAATCCGAAAGGTTGATGCTTCCCGAGGTATGGCGAAGCCGGGCATGGGCCACTTCATGGGCGACGACCGCGCGAACTGCACGCTCATCCAGGATGATCAGCAGTGGCAGGCCGACGATCATCGTGATCTGCCGTCCGAACAGCCCGGCGTATCGGCTGACCTCGCTGATCGATGCGTTGAAATTGGTGTCGATCCGCAAGCTGCGGTTGGATCGGACGAAGCCATGGTCGAGCTCCTTCCACGCCGCCCAGAGGCCTGGGGCGGTCTCCTCGCTCGCCTCGAAACTCCGATGCTTCGGCGTGGGCAGGAGCAGCAGGCCAATGGCGACCGCCACCGCGGCCGTGAATATGGAGAACACGATTGGTGCGGTCGCCAGCGTCGCGACCGTGTAACGATCCATTGCCATCAGCCAGACAGCCAGCATCACGCAGGCCAGTGCCACGACCGGAAGAACGGCGTAGCGGCCAAGACGCAGGATGATTGTCAGGGCAAGGCGTCTCATCAGCGCTTCGAGAGCGGAACGATTCGAATCACGCCTTGCCGCACGACCTGTTGCTCTGATGCAGGCTGGCGACGTCCGCGCGACCCTGGTCCTCCGTGACCTGGATCAGCGTGATCGCGCCTGGTGTCACGATCCCCATCTGCGGCTGGGCGGAGAGATAGGTCGTGCTGCCGGCGCGCAGATCGACGCTCATCTTCTCGCTGCCCTGTCCGAACAGATTGGTACTCAGCGGCAGATTGTTGACGGCGACCTCGTGGCGGCCCGGAGGCAGCTCGCACGCCACGAATCCTGCGGCCTGGCTGCCGCCAATCACGCGCCCGTCGACCACATAGTTGGGCTGAACCGCAAATCCCAGCGCCGACGTCCGATAGACCACAAGCCGTGCAGTATTTGACTTGACGTTGTCAGTGAGAGCCGCACTGCCCATCGGCCCCGATGCGCAGCCCGCAAGACACGCGGCCACGACCAGAGCCCCCAGATAACCACCCCGCATTTTCGCCCCTGATGAATTCCAAATCCCCGGCGGCATCATTGTCAGGGTAGTGACTGAAGTCAACCGCGACTTCAGGTCGTGCGACTGCGGCTCCCGTCGGGGTCACACGGGCCTGGCTTTGCCCTTCCCGTCACCTCCACCCGAGCGCCGGCGCCACATGCGTCAAGATCGCCTCGATCGCATGCGCGCAATAGTCCACGCCCAGCTGGTTCGGGATCGTGAGCAGCAACGTATCCGCCTCCGCGATCGCCTCGTCCTGCCGGAGCTGCTCAATCAGCGCATCCGGTTCAGCCGCGTAGCTCCGGCCGAAGATCGCCCGCGTCCGCGGGTCTATGAAGCCGATCTGGTCTTCGCCGCCGCGCTCGGAGCCGAAATAGGCGCGGTCGCGATCGTCGATCAGCGCGAAGATGCTGCGGCTGACGGACACGCGAGGCTCGCGGGCGTGGCCGGCCTCTTTCCAGGCAGCGCGATAGGTACGGATCTGCGCGGCCTGCTGCACATGGAAGGCTTCGCCGGTCTCGTCGTTCTTCAGCGTCGAGCTCTGCAGATTCATGCCGTGCTTGGCGGCCCAGACCGCCGTCGCGTTCGAGCCGGCACCCCACCAGATTCGTTCGCGCAGGCCTTCCGCATGGGGCTCGAGCCGCAACAGCCCCGGCGGATTTGGGAACATCGGCTGCGGGTTGGGTTTTGCAAAACCTTCGCCGCGCAAGATGTCGAGAAAGACCTCGGCATGACGCCGGCCCATGTCGGCGTCGCTCTCGCCGTCGGCCGGCTGATAACCGAAATAACGCCAGCCATCGATCACCTGCTCGGGCGAGCCGCGGCTGATGCCGAGCTGGAGCCGGCCGCCGGCAATGAGATCGGCGGAGCCTGCATCCTCCACCATGTAGAGCGGATTCTCGTAGCGCATGTCGATCACGGCCGTGCCGATCTCGATCTTGCTGGTCCTGGCGCCGACGGCGGCAAGCAGCGGAAAGGGCGAGGCGAGTTGCCGCGCGAAATGGTGCACACGGAAATAGGCGCCGTCGGCGCCGAGTTCTTCCGCCGCAACCGCAAGCTCGATCGATTGCAGCAGCGTATCCGCGGCCGAGCGGGTCTGCGATTGCGGCGAGGGCGTCCAGTGCCCGAAGGAGAGGAATCCGATCTTTTTCATGGGCGTCATTTAATGATGGCCGGGATGGCGTCAACCGCCGGCGCTGGCGGTACGGGTATGCGGAGAGGCCGGCGCGAAGTGCTCGGCACGTTCGACCAGGAGGTTCAGAAAGCTTCGCGCGCGCAGCGACATCCACTGCGTCTCCGGATAAACCGCATGCAGGGGCAGTGCGGCGATGGCGTAGTCCGGAAGCAGATGCTCGAGCTCGCCGCTGCGGAGGCCGTCCGCCGCGTTCCACTCGGGCAGGATGGCGATGCCGAGATGATGCATCGTTGCCTCCTGCATCGCGTCGGCATCGTCGACGTGGATGGGGCCGTTGATGGATGCGACGTGACGGCCATGCTCGGATTCGAAGACCCATTGCTGCGCCGGCGTCATGCGCGAATAGACGATGCACTGGTGTGAGCCGAGATCATCCGGCGTCCGCGGCATCGGACGGCCATGCAGATAGGTGGGTGTCGCGACCAGATAGCGCTGCACGGTGCCGAGCCGGCGGGCCACCAGCGTGCTCGCCTCCAGATTTCCGATCCTCAACGCGAGCTCAATGCCTTCTTCCACCAGATTGACGAAGCGCTCGCTGAAGCGGATGTCGACCCGAACCTCCGGATAATTCCGGACATACTCGGCGATGACCGGCATCATGTAGCGTCGCCCGAACGAAGACGGCACGCCAATCCGGAGCGTGCCGGCGGGACGGGGCGCTGCCTGTTCGACACTCGATCGCGCCATGTCGAAACTGTCGAGAATCTGCCGCGCGAGATCGTAGATCCGGTGCGCGTCAGCCGTCGGTTTCAGCGTGCGCGTCGTGCGCAAAAACAGCTGCGTGCCGAATTCGCCTTCCAGCATCGCGATGCGCTTGCTGATGGCGGGCTGACCGATGCCGAGCTCCTTGGCCGCAGCCGAGAAGCTGCCGCCCTCGAGGGTGCGAACGAACGCGCGCAGGCAATCGATCCGGTCCATCATTCATTCCGATCCGGAATAAATTATATCCCATTTATTCCGTAGTGTGCAACACAGCGGGCGGCTAGGCTTCCTCGAAACGAACAATCACAGGGGAGGACACGACGGTGGCACGCAACATCGGCATCATCGGCGCCGGAATCGCCGGGCTGCATCTCGCGCTCTACCTGCAGAAGCATGGCGTGGACGCCACTGTCATCACCGACCGGCCGCCTGATGATTATCGCAATATCCGGTTGCTCAACACCGTCGCGCATCACCACGTGACGATCGCGCGCGAGGACTATCTCGGCGTCAATCACTGGACCGATCCGAAGGATCATTATTACTACCACGATCACGTCTTCAATTTTCCGCAGCCGCTGAGCTTTCGCGGTGACTTCTCGAAGCCGAGCCGCGCCGTCGACTATCGGATCTATCTTCCCGCGTTGATGAAGGACTTCGTCAGCCGCGGCGGCAGGATCGAATACCGCCGCATCGAAGAGCGCGACATCCGTCCGCTGGTCGCGCGCTTCGACCTGCTGGTCGTCTCGACCGGCAAGGGGCCGCTGGGCCAGCTCTTCACCTACCGTCCGGAGCACACGCCCTATTCGCAGCCGCAACGGCGACTGTGCGTCGGGCTCTACACCGGCGTGCGGCAGCCCGATCCCATGAATGTCACGCTCTCGGTGTCACCCGGCCACGGCGAGATGATCGTGATTCCGACCGTCACCTTCGGCGGTGTTGCCAACGCGCTGCTGATGGAAAACGTGCCGGGCGGCGACATGGAAGAGCTGGCGACGCTCAGCTACGACGATAACCCGAAGCACTTTTTGAAGGTGCTGCTGGGCAAGCTGGAGAAGCATCACCCGACGACCTACGACCGCATCGATACGGCGCGCTTCGATCTGGCGCAGCCGCAGGATCTGCTGCAAGGCGGTGTGGTCCCCACGGTGCGCCACACGGTGGTCGAGTTCGACGACGGCAAATGCGCGATCGCGCTCGGCGACGTCCATGCCATTGTCGATCCCATGATGGGCCAGGGCGCCAATATCGCCTCCTATGCCGCCTTCGTGCTCGGCGAGGAAATTGTCCATTCCGACGCGCTCGACGCGCGTCTTTGCGAGAAGATCGATCTGAAGCGGCAGGATCGCGTGCTGGCGGCGTCGCGCTGGACCAACGTGATGCTGCAGCCGCCGACGGACGCGCTCGGTATGCTGATCGGCGCGATGAGCCAGAATCCCGCGCTGGCAAACGAGTTCACCGAGAATTTCAACTTCCCGGACCGTCAATGGGACCGCATCTCGACACCGCAGCGCATCCAGGCCTGGATCGAACGCATGTCGGCGCCGCCTGAGCCCGTCAGAGCCAGTGCGTGACGATCGATAGTGCAACGCTCCTCCACCTCGCGAGCGGAGACTGAGATGCAACGCGCCAATCCGGCGTCGTTCCGCGAAGCCGCGTCGCGCTTTGCGACCGGCGTCGCAGTACTGACTGCGCTGGACGAGCACGGCCGTGTCTGCGGCATGACTGCAAACAGCTTTGTCACTGTCAGCCTGTCGCCGCCGACCGTGCTGGTCTCCATCATGCTCGGCCGGATGCACCGGGCGATCTCCGCGACCGGACGCTATTGCGTCAACGTCCTGCCCGACCATGGCCGCGACCTGTCGCGGCATTTCGCGAGCCAGCCGCACACCGGCGCCAGTCCGGATTACGACATCGTGGACGGCCTGCCACGCCTTCGGGGATGCATCGCCTGGTTCGGCTGCGAGGTGACCCAGCACGTCGACGTCGGCGACCACACGCTGATCATCGCCGAAGTCTCGACCTGCGACCATCGCGACACCACGCCGCTGGTGTTCTTTTCCAGCCGGTATCATCGCGGGGCGGGGGTGCCGGTGGAGAGGTGAGGGGGAGGGCCTTGGTCGCTCTCAGGGAATGCTGTGACCACGGATGTCCGCAACACGCCAGTCTGCATAGTGTATGCGATAGGATAAGCAACGGGGCGAGCGGCGGTAAGCCAGGGAATTTGCGCGCCTGACCCGCTCGGGAAGTGCGGCTCGCATCGGGCGCTTCAGGTTGCTCCACCATGCATCAGACATGCAAGTGTGTTCGATGTGCTCGAAGGCGCATTGGACGGCAAGCGATGCCATCTGCTCTCTGGCTCGGGCGGCAAAGGAGCGGACGAACTGCTCCGCTGCGGAGTTGGCTCGCAGCCAAGTGAATGCCAGGACTGCCGCCGCCAGCGGCAAGCAAGTGCATCCGCGTACCCGTTGGGGCCCGGCTTCTCTTTCAATTCATATGTCCGCTTCTGGTCCACAGCTTGCCGCGCGCACCCCGCCGCGGACCGCTGTTGCCCGTAGCTGACCTCGAGTAGTTGCTGGAGAGCTTGGCAAAACCGCAAGGCGCCAACTCGCGCCAGCCATTCCGGCTTAGGAGAAAGGGCCAGCCCGTATGGCTGGCCCTTTGAGTATATTACGTAAGCCGTCAGTAACGAGAAGCCGAGGCGGCACCCCAATTGAACCGGTAGTTCAGGCCGCCCTTGATGGTGTGCTCGTCATTGCGGAAGCCGACGGCGGTAACAACACCACCGGCGCTGGTGAAGAGAGCGTTCCGCGTGCCAAAGTCGTAGTACTGGTATTCGACCTTGCCTGACCAGTTCTGGGCGAACATGTATTCGAGACCACCGCCCACGGTGTAGCCGTCGCGACCACCGCCGCTGTTGGTGAATGTGCCGCCGCCGAAGCCGTTCGTAAGGCGGGAGTCGGCCCAGGCGTAGCCGCCTTTGACGTACAGCAGCGCCGGACCCCAGGTGTAGCCGAGGCGACCGGTGACCGAACCGAGCCCACGGTTGACGAAGGCATTGTCATTGGTGTCGAGGAAGCTGTAGTTCGCCTCGATGCCCAGCACCCAGTTCGGTGAGAACTGATGGTCGTAACCGACCTGCACGCCGCCCATGAACACACCATCGTTGCTGCTGGTGCCGGTGAAGCCGGGGGCCAGAATGTTGTTGCTGCCGCCGAATGCGCCGCCGACGTGACCGCCGATGTAAAAGCCGGTCCAGTTGTAGATCGGCGAGGCCTCCATCGGTGGGGCTTTGGTGTAAGGACGCGCGGCCATATCAGCTGCCGATGCTGTACCCGCTAGGGCGGCAAAAGCGACAGTAGCGAGAAGGAACTTTTTCATTTCGAGTCTCTCAGGTTTAAGAACGTGTGCCAAACGCTACCCCACCTCACCGGATTTGCTGTAGCGCGCCAGACACACGTGTCCGATCTGCGTGAGGATCGCTCTGGTCATTTGTTAAAGGGGGAACCGTGTAGACCCGCAACCGGGCGTCTGAGCTACGAGTTCCGCGGTTCCGCCATCGCGAAGTACTGATCATTGTGCATTCCAAAGCTCCGGCACGATCCGGGCTTTTTGTGCCGTTCATACTGGAAGCTCATCAACCGGGGACGTCGCATCTTGGCCCTAGCGGACCTGCCGCGCGCAGCCGGTGCAGGACCGCTTGTGACCCGAAGCAGACGAACTTGGGAAGGTGCACGACCCCCGAACTGCCGAGCCGAGCCGAATACTGAGCGCAGCGCAACGGCGCTCGCGGTGACCTCTTAGCCGGTATTTTTGACCGCTTCAGCCAGTATCTCGTAAAGCTGCTGCTTGCTGAATTGCTTAGGCTGCTGCCTCTCCGCTGCGTTCCGCGACACCTTCTTTGCGACTGGAAGGGCGCAAGCTGCCGACGACGTCGCCCT
>NZ_JBVVPR010000036.1:0-82746 GCF_055811835.1 Bradyrhizobium sp. WSM4874 | reverse complement strand
GGTATGGGTCCCGGCCTTCGCCGGGACGACACCGAGTATGTGTGCCTGCTCGGTGACTCTCCATCCGCCTGCTGCGCATGATTGGCCGTTCGCACGCCGTGGACCGCATCCTCACCGAATGCTCCCGAAACTGTCGGGTACTCCACATTTGAAAGAAACTTGTTGCGCTACCGTCCGAGTCGTCTACCTCTCGGAGGGGAATATTCACGAGCGAGTGTCACGGCGTGACAGATCCAGCGATTGGCTTCACTCCGTCGACCGGGCTCAATCCGGCGCTCAAGCGCGCGCTGAACGATATATTGGGCGGGAGCGCCGCCAGCGTCCTGACCGTCACGTTCGGACTGTCCTACTCACTGCTGATCTTCGCGGGGCCGTTGTCGCCCTATCTGTCCTACGGCATCACGGCAACTTTCGTCAGCTCCGCGGTGCTTGCGGCCGTCATCGGGCTCGGCAGCTCCCTGCCCTTCGCGATTGCAGCCCCCGACAGCTCGACCGCCGCGGTGACGGGTATCCTGGCCGCCTCGGTGGTCGAACGCATCGAGACGGCGAACCTGTCGGCACCGTTGCTGTCGCCGATCCTGATCACGCTCGGCCTGTCGACCATGGTGACAGGATTGGTGCTGTGTGGACTAGGCCTGACGCGGCTTGGCCGCGCCATCCGCTACGTGCCTTATCCCGTGGTCGGCGGCTTCCTCGGCGCAACCGGACTTCTCATCGTCATGGGTGCGGTCCGGGTGATCACCGACCATCCGCTGCAATTCGCGACACTGTCGCACTTCGCCAACCGCACCATCTTGCTGGAGCTCGGTGCCGCCTGCGTGATGGCGCTGGTGCTGTATCTCACCTGGCACCGCTCGCGCAGCCCGTTCGGACTGCCGATCATCCTGGTCGCGGGCATGCTCACCGCGCATCTGGCGTTCTGGGTCACCGGCGTTTCCTTCGATGACGCGCGCACATTGGGCTGGACCTTTCAGCCCCCGCCGCAAGCGGCCTTCATGCTGCCCTGGCATACCGACGATCTCGCACGGTATCCCTGGTTTACCATCCCGGACCTGCTTGGCAATGTCGTCGCCGTCATCTTCGTCACGGCCTCGAGCACGCTGTTCAACACCACCGGCATCGAGGTGGCCACGCATCGCGAAGCCAATCTGGAGTGTGAGCTGAACGTCACCGGCGCCGCCAACATCCTGACCGGCATGCTGGGCGGCTACCCAGGCTGCAGCTCGACCAGCCGCTCGATGCTGAATTTTTCCAGCGGCGGCCGCGGGCGTCTGTCCGGCCTCACCGTCGCGGCGCTGTCACTTCTGATGCTCGCTGTCGCGCCCGAGCTGCTCGGCTTCATCCCCAAATTCGTGCTCGGCGGCCTGTTGCTCTATCTCGGCGCCGACCAGTTGCACAAATGGATCATCGAGTCGCGCAAGCGGCTGTCGAAGCTGGAATATCTGTCGCTGATCGCCATCATCGCGATCATCGTCGCCTGGGGTTTCGTTCCGGGCATCCTGATCGGCGTCATCATCGGCTGCGCGACGTTTGCGTTCAGCGCCGCGCGGGTCGAGTCGATCAAATACAGTTTCGACGGCTCGGAGTACCGCTCCTCGCTCGACCGCTCGCGCGACGACCAGGACGTGCTGCTGGCCCATGGCGGCAAGATCCAAGGCCTCAATCTCCAGAGCTATCTGTTCTTCGGCTCGGCCAACCGGCTCTACCAGCACGTCAAGCGGCTGCTGCAGGAGCGCCCCGAATGCCGCTATCTGCTGTTCGACTTCAAGCTCGTCACCGGCGTCGATTCATCGGCCGCGTATAGCTTTGCCCAGATCAAGCGCAGCGCTGGCGAACTGGGCGTCGAGCTGATCCTGGTGCATCTGTCGGCTGCGGCCGAGAAGGTGCTGCGCTCCAGCGACTTCGTCGGCGAGGGCGTCACCATCATTCCCGAGCTCGATCACGCGCTGGAATGGTGCGAAAACGAGCTCATCTCGCAGCATCAGGAGCTGGCGCAGGAAGAAGCCAGCCTGCGCGACTGGTTCACGCGAATGCTCGGCAGCGAGGATGGCGCCGACGAGCTGATTCGCCGCTGCCAGCGCATCGAGGTCGGAGCCGGCGAGGTCATCGTGCAGGCCGGCGATCCCGCCGATTCCATGCATTTCATCCTCGACGGGCGCGTCGGCATCATGATTCCAGCCGACGACGACCGCACCACGCGCGTGCGCAGCCTCGGCCGTTACACCACGATCGGCGAGATGGGGCTGGTGTCACGGGCACCGCGTAGCGCGACCATCCAGGCCGAAGTCGATAGCGTGCTCTACGTGCTGAATACGCACCAGTTCGACGCCATCAAGACCGAGGATCCCGCGCTCAGCCACAAGCTGCTGACCTATTTCGTGTCGGTGATGGCGGAGCGGCTGACCTTTGCGAACCGGACGATCGCGGTGTTGCGGCGCTAGCGAACGCCGTAGGGCAACGAGCGCACCACACATTGGATGTCGTCCTAGCGAAAGCCAGGACCCATACCGCGGAATCTATCTATCGCAGGCGGTGGAAGTACCGGACGACCAATCTTCGCCAAACGCCTCCCTGGGATAATGGGTCCTGGCTTTCGCCAGGACGACCCTGGAGGAGGCATTGCGTTCATCACATCCGCGAATGATGGCGAGCCCTACACCCCCGCCATCATCACGTATTTGATCTCGACATATTCTTCCATGCCGTGATGCGAGCCTTCGCGGCCGAGGCCGCTTTCCTTGACGCCGCCGAAGGGAGCGACTTCCGTGGTGATCAGGCCAGTGTTGACGCCGACCATGCCGGATTCCAGCGCCTCGGCGACACGCCAGACGCGGCCGAGATCGCGGGAGTAGAAGTACGACGCCAATCCGAACGGCGAGGCGTTGCACATCGCGATGACGTCGGCCTCGTCCTTGAAGCGGATCACCGGTGCGAGCGGGCCGAAGGTTTCCTCCTGCGCCACCAGCGAGTCCGGCTTGACGTCGGCAAGGACGGTCGGCTCAAAGAACGAGCGCCCGAGTTCGCTGCGCTTGCCGCCGGTGACGACCTTGGCGCCGCGCTTGACGGCATCGGCGATGTGGCGCTCGACCTTGTCGACCGCTTTCAAATTGATCAGCGGACCCTGCGTGACGCCGGTTTCCGTGCCGTCGCCGATCTTCATCGCCGCGACCTTCTTCGACAGCTTCTGCACGAACTCGTCGTAGATCTTGTCCTGCGCGTAGAGGCGGTTGGCGCAGACGCAAGTCTGGCCCATGTTGCGGTATTTCGAGACAATCGCGCCTTCGACCGCCGCATCGATATCGGCGTCATCGAACACCACGAACGGCGCGTTGCCGCCGAGCTCAAGGCCGAGCCGCTTCACACCGACGGAGGCCTGCCGGTAGAGAATCTTGCCGACCGCGGTCGAGCCGGTAAAGCCGACGAAACGCACGGCCGGATGCTCGCACAACACCTTGCCGATCGGCGCTGCATCGCCGGTGATGATGTTGAGCACGCCCTTGGGGATGCCGGCCTTCTCGGCGAGCACGGCCAGCGCCAAGGCCGAGAGTGGGGTCTCGTTGGCGGGCTTCAGCACTACGGTGCAGCCCGCGGCCAGCGCCGGCGAGACCTTTCGGGTGATCATCGAGTTCGGGAAATTCCACGGTGTGATGGCGCCGCAGACGCCGATCGGCTGCTTGATCGCAAGCAGGCGCGCATCGGGCCGCTGGGTCGGGATGGTCTCGCCATAGACGCGGCGGGCCTCCTCGGCGAAAAACTCGATATAGGCGGCGCCGATGTCGACCTCGCCGAGCGCTTCGGCGAGCGGCTTGCCCTGCTCGGAGGTGAGGATCAGCGCGAGGTCCTCGCGATTGGCGACAATCAGCTCGAACCATTTGCGCAAAATATTGGAGCGCTGCTTGGCGGTGTGCTTGGCCCAGGCCGGGAACGCGCGTTCGGCCGCTTCGACCGCCCTGGTGGCATCGTCCGCGGAGAGCTGCGGAACCTTTGCAAGCTCGACGCCGGTCGCGGGATTGTTGACGGCGAAGACCGGCGAGCCGACCCAGGCGCCGTCGATGTAGCAGGCCTCCTTCAGAAGCGACGGGTCCTTCAACCGATCGCGCAGATTGGACGTGGCGTGCTGGGCACGAGCGGTGGCGGTCGGGGTCATGGCGTTGCTCCCAGAGGGCTTTTCAGGTTCGCCCGCAATATAGGGACAGGCGGCGCGCAATGCACCGTCCCGCAACGCACATCTGCTGGAAGCCAGGCTCGGAGGCGGACTTACGCCGCGCCGCTCAAATAGGTCTCGCGCCGCCCGATCATGCGCTCGGCGGCGGCCTTGGCGTCGGCCTTCGAGGAGGTCGCGCAGGTCCGGTACTCGAGATCGGGGACGTCGGACGCGTTGCGGCGGCCAAACCAGGACTTTGAACCGACCGGCAGCAGCGCCAGCGCCTGTGCCAGATTGTCGACCGCGCCGAACGAATAGAGCGCGCCTGTGCCGGCGATGCGGACCTCGTAGATGCCGGGCGCGATCGGCGCTTCCAGGTTCTCGCCCCGTCCGGGACGGGGATAGCGCTTCCATTCGCTCCAGGTCGAAATCATCTGAGGTCCCCTCACGGCCGGTGGGCGGCCGCCAAATTTGCATCAAGTCTTAATGTTGGCCCGCGATTGGGCCCGGTGCTGAACGCCACAACTCACAAAATGTTTCAAGTGCTCGAAAAATTTCGAAACATTTCGCCCAGGCCATCCAAGGTCACGGCTCGCTGCGGCCATCCACCGAAGATTGTGACGACGTGTTGCGGTTCGGCCTGTTGTCGTCCTGCGTGGGTGACGGACCGTCAAGTCACGACATCGCGACCGCGGCAGGTATGTGGATGTGCTTGCCGCGCGGCGCCCGCGGGAGGACAATCCGATCGCTTCCAACAATAATCAAACCGGAGGAAACGCGTATGCAAGGCAAAGCTGAGATCGACCAGATTCTGCGCCAGAAGAGCGAAGCCAGGGAGATTCCGGGCGTCGTCGCCATTGCTGCCAGCGGTACCAACGTGCTGTATCAAGGCGCGTTCGGCAAACGGGACCTGTCCCAGCCGGATGCGATGACCGCCGACAGCGTGTTCTGGATCGCGTCGATGACGAAGGCGGTGACGTCGGCGGGCGCGATGCAGCTCGTCGAGCAAGGCAAGCTGTCGCTGGATGCGCCGATCGGCGACGTGTTGCCCGATCTCGCCAAGCCGCAGGTGCTCGAAGGTTTCGATGCCAAGGGCGAGGCCAAGCTGCGGCCGGCCAAGGGGCCGATCACGCTGCGCCAACTCATGACCCACACGGCAGGCTTCTGCTACAACATGTGGAACGGCGATCTCGCGGTCTATCTGGACAAGAACGGCATCCCCGCCATCACCACCTGCCAGAACGCGGCGTTGAAGACGCCGATCATGACCGACCCCGGCACGCGCTGGGAATACGGCACCAATATCGATTTCGTCGGCAAGGCGGTGGAAGCCGTCAGCGGCAAGCGCCTCGATGCCTATCTGCGCGACAATCTGTTCGCACCGCTCGGCATGAGCGATACCGCTTTCAAGATCACCGACGACATGCGCAAGCGCCTGGTCGGCATGCATGCGCGCGGCGAGGATGGCCAACTCGCCGCGATCCCGTTCGAGCTCGAGCAGGAGCCCGAATTCCACATGGGTGGCGGCGGCCTTTATTCGACCGCAGCCGACTACATCAGGTTCACCCAGATGATCCTGAACAGGGGCCGCGGCAACGGCAATCAGGTGCTGAAGGCCGAGACCGTCGCGACGATGGGGCAGAACCACATCGGCGACCTCGCCATGGGCAAGATGACCACGGCGGCGCCGATGTACACCAACGACGTCGATCTCTACCCCGAGCAGGTGAAGAAGTGGGGCCTCAGCTTCATGATCAACACCGCCAAGACCACCGAGGGGCGCAGCGCAGGCAGCCTTGCCTGGGCTGGCCTCGCCAACACCTATTACTGGATCGACCCGGCGCGCGACGTCACCGGCGTGATCCTGATGCAGCTGCTGCCGTTCGCCGACGCAAAGTGTCTCGAGGCTTTTGCCGGCTTCGAGCGCGGCGTCTATGCCGGGCTCGATGCCGGCAGCGGGCAGAAGGCGGCATGAGGCGCGCCTGACTCTCACGACGCGTCACGGCCGGGCTTGTTGTCCCGGCCGTGACACAGCTGGCTGGAGGACATCATTTTGGCAGACAAAGCCGACAGTTACGTTTACGGCATCTCCGACACGCCGCTGCTCGGCGACGCGATCGGGCGCAGCCTCGATCGGGCCGCGCGGCGCTGGAGCGATCGCGAGGCGCTGGTCTCGCCCAGCCACGGCGTGAGATGGACATGGAAGGAGTTTGCCGAGCGGGTCGACGCGCTCGCCGCCGGCTTTGTCGCGCTCGGCCTCGAACGCGGCGAACGGATCGGCATCTGGTCGCTGAACCGGCCGGAATGGACGCTGACACAATTCGCCGCTGCCAAGGCCGGTCTCATCCTGGTGACGATCAATCCGGCCTACCGGCTGAGCGAGCTGGAATTCGCGCTTCACAAGGTCGGATGTAGCGCCATCGTCACCGCGACGGCGTTCAAGACCAGCAACTACATGGATATGCTCAACACGCTGTTGCCGGAGCTTGCGAGCGCCAAGCCCGGGCAATTGCGCGCCGCGCGGCTGCCGGCCCTGCGCATCGTGATCCAGATCGGCGGCCCCGCCTGCCCGGGCACGATCCCGTTCGACGAGGTCGCCGGCATGGGTGGAACCCTGCATCGCGAGCAGCTCGCCGCGCTCAGTGCCGCCCTGCAATTCGACGATGCCGTCAACATCCAATTCACCAGCGGAACGACGGGATCGCCCAAGGGCGTGACGCTGACCCACCACAATATTCTCAACAACGGCTATTTCGTCGGCCGCGCCATGCGCCTGACCGAAGCGGACCGCATCTGCATTCCGGTGCCGCTCTATCATTGCTTCGGCATGGTGATGGGCAACCTCGCCTCAGTCACGCTCGGCGCAACGATGGTCTATCCCGGCGAGGGGTTCGATCCGCTCGCGACGCTGCGGACGATCGAGCAGGAAAAATGCACAGCGCTGTACGGTGTGCCGACGATGTTCATCGCCGAACTCGACCACGGCGAATTCTCAAACTTCGATCTGACATCGCTGCGCACCGGCATCATGGCCGGTGCACCCTGCCCGATCGAAGTGATGAAGCGCGTCAACAGCGAGATGAACATGGGCGAGGTCACGATCGCCTATGGCATGACCGAGACGAGCCCGGTCAGCTTTCAGAGCGCCGTCGACGATCCGCTCGATCGCCGCGTCTCGACGGTCGGGCGAATCCATCCGCATGTCGAGGTCAAGGTCGTCGATCTCGACGGCAAGATCGTCAAGCGCGGCGAACGGGGCGAGCTCTGCACCCGCGGCTACAGCGTGATGCTGGGCTACTGGGAGGAGACCGAGAAGACCGCGGATGTGCTCGACGCCAATGGCTGGATGCATACCGGCGACATCGCCATCATTGATGACCAGGGCTATTGCAACATCGTCGGCCGCATCAAGGACATGGTGATCCGCGGCGGCGAGAACCTCTACCCCCGCGAGATCGAGGAATTTCTCTACCGCCATCCCAAGATCCAGGACGTGCAGATCTTTGGCGTTGCGGATACCCGCTACGGCGAGGAGCTCTGCGCCTGGATCCGCGTCAGGTCCGGCGAGAAGCTGACGATGGAAGAGGTGCGCGCCTTCTGCGACGGCCAGATCGCCCACAACAAGATCCCGCGATACGTGGAATTCGTCGACGAGTTTCCGATGACCGTGACCGGAAAGATCCAGAAATTCCTGATGCGCGAGGCGGTCGAGCAGCGGCTGGGGCTGAAGTCGGCGAAGACGGCGTAGGTTGCCAACCCAATCGTCATTGCGAGCGCAGCGAAGCAATCCAGAATCTTTCCGCAGAGGCAGTCTGGATTGCTTCGTCGCTGCGCTCCTCGCAATGACGGGAGAGAGACGCGCGTTACACGGTCAGGCCGCGCTGCCCGGCGAGCTCCTTCAGCAACACCTGCGGACGCGCGCCGATGTGCTGGATCACTTCGGCGGCTGCGAGCGCGCCGAGCTCGCCGCACTGCTTGAACGGCAGGTTGCGCGCCAGGCCATACAGGAAGCCGGCAGCGAAGAGGTCGCCGGCGCCGGTGGTGTCCACGAGTTTCGCGATCGGAGACGCCGGCGCTGCGACTGCGTCAGTTGGCGTCACCACCACGCAACCTTTCTCGCTGCGCGTGACCACGCCGAGATTGACGTCATTGCGCAGCTGCTTGAGCGCGGTGTCGAAGTCCGAGGTCTGGTAGAGCGAATGCAGCTCGGACTCGTTGGCGAATACGATATCGACGGTGCCGTTGCGCATCAGTCCCAGGAACTCGTCGCGGTAACGATCGACGCAGAAGGAATCCGACAATGTCAGCGCCACCTTGCGCTTGGCATCATGGGCGATCTTGGCCGCCTTGACGAAGGCGTCCTTGGCGTTCTTGGGGTCCCAGAGATAGCCCTCGAGGTAGACGATGCCGGCCGCGGCGATCTCGGCCGGGTCGATATCGGCGGGCGACAGGTCCTGCGCGGCGCCGAGATAGGTGTTCATGGTGCGCTCGCCATCATCTGTCACCAGGATGTAGGAGCAGCCGGTCGCAGGGCCGTCCTTCGCCGCGGGCGTGTTGAAGGCGACGCCGGCCGCGCGGATATCGTGGACGTAGAGCTTCCCGATCTGGTCGTCCTTGACCTTGCCGACATAGGCGGCGCGCGCCCCGAGGCTGCCGATGCCGACGATGGTGTTGGCAGCCGAACCGCCGGAAACTTCCGTTGCCGGGCCCATGTCCTTGTAGATGGCGGCGGCCCGCGCCTCGTCGATCAGGGACATGCTGCCCTTGGTCATGCCGTGCTTGCCCAAGAAGGCTTCATCGGTCTTGACCAGCACGTCGAACAGCGCGTTGCCAATGCCGAGAACGTCATATTTCACGTCAGCCATTCACCTTGATCCTGTTTGGCGGATTGCGATACCCGCGGAAATCCGCTTCCTGTCGGTCTGAAATCTGGCTCGCGGCCTATCACGACCGGCCCTTCGCGGGCAAGCAACGGTATTATGCAGTTCCAATGATCCGCTCCTTCCTGACCGTCTCGACGGGGACGCTGGCTTCACGGCTGCTGGGCTTTGCACGCGATTCCCTGATCGCGGCGCTGCTCGGCACCGGCGCCCTGGCGGACGCGTTTCTGGCGGCATTTCAGCTCGTCAATGTGGTGCGGCGCCTGCTCAGCGAGGGGGCGCTGAATGCGGCGTTGATCCCAGCCTGGCTGCGCGTTGGTGACCGCGAAGGCGAGGCGGCTGCGGCGGCGTTCGCGGGACGCGTGCTCGGCACCGTGAGCGCGGGCCTGATCGCGATCTCGATCGTGATTGCACTGCTGATGCCGCTGATCATCATGATCATCGCGCCGGGCTTCGTCGGCAGCGCATCGCTCGATCTCGCCGTCCAGAATGCGCGGCTGATGCTGCCATATCTCGCCTTCGCGGGACCCGTCACGGTGCTGATGGGCCTGCTCAATGCGCAGGGGCGCTTTGCACTCACCGCGTTCTCGCCGCTGCTGTTCAACATCGCCCTGATCGCCGCGATCGCAGCACTCCTGCTGTGGCACGCCGATGCAATCGTCGCCGCGTGGATGCTGGCGGCCACCGTCGGCATCGCCGGCCTATTGCAGCTCCTGATGCTGCTGTCGCAGCGAAGCGCGCGTCTGGCGACACCGCTGCGCGTGAGCTTCGACAAGGACATGCGCGGCTTCTTCGCCAAGGCGATCCCGGGCATGATCGCAAGCTCCGGCCCGCAATGGCTGATGGTGGCCGGCGCGATCATCGCCTCCGCCACGCCCGCCGCGGTCTCCTGGCTCTATTTCGCCAACCGTCTGATCGAGCTGCCGCTTGGCATTGTCGGGGTCGCCATGGGTACGGTGCTGGTGCCGGAGCTGACGCGCGCGGTGAGGAGCGGCGATCGTAATGCGGTTGCGCATGCGGAATCGCGCGCACTGGAACTCGCGACCGGGCTGGCGCTGCCGGCGACGTTCGGCCTGATCGTACTCGCCGAGCCGATCGTGCGGCTGCTGTTCGAACACGGTGCCTTTGGCGCGGAGGACAGCGCGGCCACGGCGCACGCCCTGATGTGGCTGGCGCTGGGACTGCCGGCTCACGTGCTGATCAAGGCGCTGTCCCCGGCCTATTTTGCCCGTAGCGACACCATGACGCCGCTGCTGGCGACAGCGAAGGGGTTCGTGGTCGCGGTCGCGCTCGCGATCCTGCTCAGTCACTTCCTCGGCGCAAGCGGGATCGCCGCCAGCATTGCCGCCGGCGCCTGGAGCAGTGCGATCTCGCTGCTCCGGAAAGGCAGCAGTGAATTCGGCTTCTCGGTCGATGCCGCCGCCCGCAAACGGCTGCCGCGAATCGTGCTCGCCGCGCTCGTCATGGGCGCCCTGCTCTGGCTGACCGCGGGCCTCTTGCCTTCGGAGGCCCATGGGCTCATCCGCTTCATTGCGCTGGGCTCACAGATCGGCGCCGGAATCGTCGTCTATGGCTTGCTCCTGCAAATCCTCGGCGTCGCGTCCTGGCGCGAGGCGGCCGGTGCCTTGAAGCGCCCCGCCCAGCCCGATCCCGGCGCCTGAGGTTAGCGAAATACCCTTGACGGGGCAGCGCCGCTGTTGGAAACGACGCCCGATTGTCTCCAGGAAAGCTTGCCAGGACAGCTAACCATGCCATTCGTTGAACGGGTTTTTTCGGGCGTCCAGCCGACGGGCAATCTGCACCTCGGCAATTATCTCGGCGCGATCGTCAACTTCGTGAAGATGCAGGAAACCCACAACTGCATCTATTGCGTCGTCGACATGCACGCGATCACGCAGGGCGTGGACGTCTGGGGCGGACCGGTCGAGCTCGCGCGCAACACCCGCGAGGTGACCGCGGCGTTCATCGCCAGCGGCATCGATCCCAAGAAGCACATCGTGTTCAACCAGAGCCAGGTCTCGGGCCATGCCGAGCTCGCCTGGATCTTCAACTGCGTCGCGCGCATGGGCTGGCTGGGTCGCATGACCCAGTTCAAGGAGAAGGCCGGCAAGGACCGCGAGAACGCATCCGTCGGGCTGTTCGACTATCCCGTGCTGATGGCGGCCGACATTCTGCTCTACCGCGCCACCCACGTGCCGGTCGGCGAGGACCAGAAGCAGCATCTCGAGCTCTCGCGCGACATCGCGCAGAAGTTCAACAACGACTTCGGCGACTCGATCCGCAACCTCGGCGCCAATGACGGTCTGTTCTTCCCGCTGCCGGAGCCCCTGATCACGGGCCCGGCGACGCGCGTGATGAGCTTGCGCGACGGCACCAAGAAGATGTCGAAGTCGGACGCGTCCGATAATTCGCGCATCAATTTGACCGACGACGCCGACACCATCGCGCAGAAGGTGCGCAAGGCCAAGACGGACCCCGAGCCGCTGCCGACCGAGGAGAAGGGTCTGGAAGCGCGCCCCGAGGCCGACAATCTCGTCGGCATCTACGCAGCCCTCTCGGGCCGCTCCAAGGCCGACGTGCTCAGGGATTTCGGCGGCGGCCAGTTCTCCAGCTTCAAGAATGCGCTGGTGGAGCTGTGCGTCACCAAACTCGCGCCGATCGCCGGCGAGATGAAGCGCCTCGTCGCCGACCCCGGCCATATCGACGCGATCCTGAACGACGGCGCCGACCGGGCCCGCGCGATCGCCGACGAGACCATGAAGCTCTCGAAGGACATCGTCGGCTTCATTCGCCCGCGCTAAGGCGCGTTCGCGCAAACGCGGCCGACGCCACCGCGCCGGCCGCTTCTGCTCTCCCCAAGCACGACGGAGTGTGGCAGCATGTCAGCCGTGCACATTCCGGGACATGCATGACCAGCAAGCGACTTTGCTTCGAGCCGGGTCACAAGCCCAAATGCCTCGTCATCGTCGACGACACCGCCGAATGGGATCGCGCGGTCTACTATGCCAGCCGCTGGGCGATCCGCGCCGGCGGCGGCGTGGTGATGCTCCGCATCATCGAGCCCGAACAGCAGAGCCAGGAATGGCTGGGGGTCGCCGACATCATGCGCGCTGAAGCGCAAGAGGCGGCAGAAGCCGCGCTCGACCGTGCCGCCGGCCGCGCCAACGGCATCGCCGCGATCACGCCGGAACGGGTGATCCGCGAAGGCGGCGCCATGGAACAGCTGCTGGCGGTGATCGACGAGGACCCCGACATCGCCATGCTGGTGCTCGCAGCGAACCCCGGCGCGGAGGGCCCGGGGCCGTTGGTCAACCTGCTCGCGCACGCGCTGGGCACGTTCCCGGTGCCGGTGACGGTCATTTCCGGCGCGCTGAGCGACCAGAGCGTGGATTCGCTGTCGTAACCCAGGCCCTCGTCATGCCCGGGCTCCCGGCCATGACGCCGCGGGAGTTTGGCACCTCTACACTAACCCGCTGATATAACAGGTGAACGGCCAACTTACCCCTTGACCGTGCGTTCGCCGTCGCCATCTGCTAGTGGATAGAGCACGCGCCGGCCTTGAACCGGCGACGTCTGGAGAAAACCATGTTCATTCAAACCGAAGCCACCCCCAATCCCGCCACGCTGAAGTTCATTCCCGGCCGCGTCGTGGTCGACGGCGGACCGATGGAATTTGCGAGCCGCGAATCGGCCGCACGCTCGCCGCTCGCCGAAAAGCTGTTCGAGGTCCCCGGCGTTACCGGCGTGTTCTACGGATCGGACTTCATCACCGTGACCAAGGCAAACGGTGAATGGCAACAGCTCAAGCCCGCGATCCTCGGCGCCATCATGGAGCACTACATGTCCGGCGCGCCGCTGCTCGCCGACGGTGCGGCCGCGAGCGATGTCGATCTCGACGACGAGGACGAATTCTTCGACGAGGCCGATGCCGAGACGGTCGACATGATCAAGGATCTGATCGAGACCCGCGTGCGGCCGGCGGTCGCCAATGACGGCGGCGACATCACTTTCCGCGGCTTCAAGGACGGTATCGTCTATCTCAACATGAAGGGCTCTTGCGCCGGCTGCCCGTCATCGACCGCAACGCTCCAGCACGGCATCCAGAACCTGCTCAAGCACTTCGTCCCCGACGTGGTCGAAGTCCGGCCGATGTAAATTGCACGCGCGACCCCTCAATTGGACTCCGTCATGCCCGGGCTTGTCCCGGGCATCCACGTTCTTGGGGCGCAAAGTCGTGGATGGCCGGGTCAAGCCCGGCCATGACGACCGGGATGATGCTATGATCGTTCCATGCTGATCCTCGCCATCGATACCGCGCTGGAAGCGTGCGCGGTTGCCGTTCTCGACACCGATTCCGGGCAGCTCCTCGCGCAGGAGCAGCTTCTGATGAAGCGCGGCCACGCCGAAGCGCTGATGCCGATGATCGCGCGCGTGATGCACTCAGCCAATCTCGCCTTCACCGCGCTCGACCGCATCGCGGTCACCATGGGCCCCGGAAGTTTCACCGGCCTGCGCGTCGGCATTTCGGCGGCCCGCGGCCTTGCGCTTGCCGCGAAGCGGCCCGCCGTCGGCCTGACCACCTTGTCGGCCTATGCCGCCGCCGTCGTTGGCCAGAGCGGGGCGGCGCCGGTGATCTCGGCGATCGACGCGCGGCACGACCACGTCTATTTCCAGATCGTGGCCGGTGACGGCAGCCAGCTGGTACGGCCGGGCGTCGCTCCCATCGACGAGGCGATCGCGGCTTCGCAATTCGGCGCGCCGCATCTGGTCGGCAATGCCGCGAAGATCCTCGCCGAGCGCTGGCCGAAAGATATGCCGCAGCCGATCGCGGTCGACGCGCAGCCCGCGCCCGACATCGGCTGGGTCGCATGGCTTGGCGCCGCGGCCGATCCCGCGACAAATCCGGCGCGGCCGTTCTATCTGCGGGCGCCCGACGCAAAGCCGTCCGCACAACTGCCGCTTGCAGCACAAGCCGCAAGCTCATGATGAGATGGTTCTCGGAATGGTGGCGCGGCGGCACGGCCGTCGTCGAGCCGGCTGTCGCACGTGACGTCGCACGGCTCGCGCAGCTCCACGGCGCCTCCTTCGCACGCGGTTGGGGCGAAGGCGAGTTCGAGAGCATGCTCAGCGAGCGCAACACGCTGGTGCACCGGTTGCGCCTCGGCGGCAAGACCGTGGGCTTCGCGGTGTCGCGGATCGGCGCGGACGAAGCGGAGATCCTCTCGATCGCGGTCGATCAGGCCCATCGCGGCCGCGGCCTCTCTCGTACGCTGCTGATGACCCATCTCGGCCACCTGGCAGGACGCGGCGTGCGCACAATATTTCTCGAGGTCGAGGAAAATAACCAGCCGGCGCGGCGGCTCTACGATCGAGCCGGATTCATGGTGGTCGGACGCCGCGATCGCTACTATAAGCAGCCGAACGGGGAACAATTGAACGCACTTCTGATGCGACGTGACTTGTCGTAACATTGATGGCAGAAAGCGCCCCGTCAGGCGGACATCACATGACTGGTCTTAAACCTTCCCCCGCTTCCAAGGCGTCCGGCATCGAGGCGCGCTGTGCCGCCACGGGCATGCGCATGACCGAGCAGCGCCGTGTCATCGCCCGCGTGCTCGCGGAGGCGGTCGATCATCCCGATGTCGAGGAACTCTACCGCCGCTGTGTCGCCGTCGACGACAAGATCTCGATCTCGACCGTGTATCGTACCGTCAAACTGTTCGAGGATGCAGGCATCATCGAACGCCATGATTTCCGCGAAGGCCGCGCGCGCTACGAGCAGATGCGCGACAGCCATCACGACCACCTCATCAACCTGCGCGACGGCAAGGTGATCGAGTTCACCTCCGAGGAGATCGAGAAGCTCCAGGCGGAGATCGCCCGCAAGCTCGGTTACAAGCTGGTCGATCATCGGCTCGAGCTCTATTGCGTCCCGCTCGACGACGACAAACCCACAAGTTAAGTGCCGATCGATCTCGTCATCTTCGATTGCGACGGCGTTCTCGTGGACAGCGAGGGATCTCCTGTCGCGCGCATGCTGATGTGCTGTCGAGGCACGGCTATCCGATCACATCGGAGCAGGTGCTGGTCCGCTTCCTCGGCGTATCCGAGAAGGACGCACGGCGAATGGTCGAACAGGAGATCGGCCGCAATCTTCCCGACGATATCGAGAGCCAAGTGAATGCGGCGACGCTGCAATTCTATGCCAGCGATTTGCAGCCGATCACCCATGTGGCCGCAGCGATTGGCGCAATCGATTTGCCCAAATGCGTTGCGTCGAGCGGCACGCCGGAGAAGATCCACCATGGCCTGACCTGCGCCGGTCTCTACGATTTGCTTGCTCCCAACATCTTTTCCGCGAGCCAGGTCGCACGCGGCAAGCCCGCGCCCGATCTTTTCCTGTTCGCCGCCGCGCAGATGAAATTCGCGCCGGAGCGGTGCCTCGTGATCGAGGACAGCGTCCCCGGGGTGACCGGTGCGCATGCCGCCGGCATGACGGTGCTGGGCTTTCACGGCGGCAGCCATTGCCCGCCAGGCCACGCTGAAAGACTACGCGCCGCCGGGGCCGGATTGACGTTCGACGATATGCGGCAATTGCCGGAACTGGTCCGGCGGGTCGCGACGGAAACCCTGGCGGGCTGAATCCCTCCTCTCGGCGTCATTCCGGGGCGATGGGCCAGCATCGAACCCGGAATTTCGTGCCAAAACCTCTGGATTCCGGGTTCGCGACCGCGTCGCGCCCCGAATGACGACCGAAAAGACCCCCCAATCGCTGGATTTTCGCGGCTCCAGCCTATATCTGAGGGCGGTCCTCCCACCTCATTTCCGGATTCCATGACGCCGCCGCGCAAGCTGCACATCAAATCATATGGCTGCCAGATGAACGTCTACGATGCCCAGCGCATGGTGGACACGCTGGCCCCGGAAGGATTCGTGGAGACGGCCAGCGCTGATGACGCCGACCTCGTCATCCTCAATACCTGCCATATCCGGGAGAAGGCCTCGGAAAAGGTCTATTCGGAGCTCGGCCGCCTGCGCGTCGCCAAGGACGCCGCCGCGCGCGACGGGCGCACCATGCAGATCGCGGTCGCGGGCTGCGTGGCACAGGCCGAAGGCGAGGAGATCGTGCTCCGTGCACCCGCGGTCGACGTCGTGGTGGGACCGCAGAGCTATCATCATTTGCCGCAGCTGTTGAAGCGCGCCGGCCATGAGGGCCGCGCCATCGAGACCGAATTCCCGGCTCAGGACAAGTTCGGCTTCCTCGCTCAGCCCAAGCCCGCCGCGATCCGCGCCCGCGGCATTTCCGCTTTCGTCACAGTCCAGGAAGGCTGCGACAAGTTCTGCACCTTCTGCGTCGTGCCCTACACGCGTGGCTCGGAAGTCTCGCGGCCGGTGGCAAAGATCGTCGAAGACGTGAAGCGCCTCGCTGAGAACGGCGTGCGCGAGCTCACGCTGATCGGACAGAACGTCAACGCCTATCACGGCGAGGGGCCGGACGGAAAAAGCTGGCCGCTCGGCAGGCTGCTGGAGCACCTCGCCGCGCTCCCGGGCATCGCGCGGCTGCGCTATTCGACCAGCCATCCCCGCGATGTCGACGACAGTTTGATTGCAGCCCATCGCGATCTCGGCGCGCTGATGCCGTTCGTGCACCTGCCGGTGCAGTCGGGCTCGGACCGGATTCTGGCCGCCATGAACCGGAAACATACCGCCGATGATTATCGGCGTGTCGTCGACCGTTTCCGGGCCGCACGCCAAGACATTGCTTTCTCATCAGATTTTATCGTCGGCTTCCCGGGCGAGAGCGAGCAAGATTTTCTCGCGACCCTCGCGCTTGTCACGCAAATCGGCTACGCTGCGGCGTATTCGTTCAAATACTCCGCCCGGCCGGGAACGCCGGCCGCGGACATGCAGGAGACGGTGTCCCCCTCCGAGATGGACCAGCGATTGGAGCGGCTCCAGGAACTGATCGACAGCCAGCAATCGGCCTTCAACAAGGCTGCGATTGGCTCAACGGTCGATGTGCTGTTCGAGCGTCCGGCCCGCAAGGATGGCCAGATCGTCGGCCGGACCGCATTCCTCCAGCCCGCGCATGTGATGGCTTCGCCCGACATCATCGGACAGATCCTGCCGGTCCGGATCGACAGTCTCGAACGCTACAGCTTCCTCGGCGAGCTCGCCATGGCGCACGAGCCCGCTTTATCGCCCATCGCCACTGGAGCCTGAACCCTTGCCCAAAAGCGCATCGGATTCGTCTTCTTCCATCGCTCCTAGCCGCAAATTTGACCGCGACATGCAGGTTCCACCCGAGACCCAGGTCGTCATCGACTTCGACGACAACCGCGCCGCATCCGCGCTGGTCGGCCCTTACGGCCAGCATCTGGCACAGATCGAACGGCGGCTCGGCGTCGTCGTCGATTCCAAGGGCAACCACATCACCATCGGCGGCTCGCGCGACGGCTGCGATGCCGCGCGCCGCGTGCTGGAGACGCTCTACGCACAGGCCGTGAAGGGACAGGATCTCGACCAGGGCGAGGTCGAGGGCGCGATCCGAGCCGTGATCGCGCAGGGCTCGCTGTTCGAGTTCGACGCCAAGTCGGCCAAATCCACCTTCGACAGCATCAATTTGCGCAAGCGCCCGGTGCGTGCGCGCACTGCGGCGCAGGATTCCTACATCCGCGCGCTGAAGCGCCACGAACTGGTGTTCGGCATCGGACCCGCCGGCACCGGCAAGACCTGGCTCGCGGTCGCCCATGCCGCGCAACTGTTCGAGCGCAAGGAAGTCGACAAGATCATCCTGTCCCGCCCGGCGGTGGAAGCCGGCGAGCGGCTCGGCTTTTTGCCCGGCGATCTCCGCGAGAAGGTCGATCCTTACCTTCGCCCGATCTACGACGCGCTTTATGACCTGATGGACGCGCGCATCGTCGAGCGCGCACTGCAGACCGGCGAGATCGAGATCGCACCACTCGCCTTCATGCGCGGTCGCACGCTGACCAACGCGGCCATCATCCTGGACGAGGCGCAGAATACCACGTCGATGCAGATGAAGATGTTTTTGACCCGCCTCGGCGAGAACAGCCGCATGATCGTCACCGGCGATCCCTCGCAGATCGACTTGCCGAATGGCCAGACCTCGGGCCTCGCCGAGGCGACGCGCCTGCTGAGCGGCGTCGAAGGCATTGCGCAAGTTCATTTCAAGGCCGAAGACGTGATCCGCCACGAGCTCGTGGCGCGGATCGTCTCCGCCTACGAAGGGGCACCGCAGCGGCCGGCCGCCGGTAAATCCTGACGAGACAGCATCCGGACCATATGGGCGCGGAGACGGCGCCCCTTCGTTCCGAACAAGGACAATGTCACACTCCAACCTTCCCATCACCGAGGTCCTCGTCGTCGCCGATTGCTGGCAGCGGGAGCCCGAATCCGAAGCCGTGATCCAGCGCGCCGTGGCGGCCGCCGCCGAGAATGTCGACGAAGACGTTGCGGAGGCGGAAGTGGCGGTGATGCTGACCGATGATGCCGGCATCCGCACGCTGAACAGCAACTGGCGCGGCATCGACAAGCCGACCAACGTGCTGTCGTTTCCCGCGCTGCAGCCGGAAGGCGACTGGAAACCGGGCGATGCCCCGCGCATGCTCGGCGACATCGCGATCGCCTACGAGACCATGCGGCGTGAGTCGGACGAGGAACAAAAGCCGTTCGATCATCATTTGAGCCATCTCGCCGTGCACGGTTTCCTTCATCTGGTCGGCTACGACCACGAAAACGAAGACGACGCCGAGGAAATGGAAGCGCTCGAACGAGAGATCCTGGCTCATCTCGGCATTCCCGACCCCTATGCCGACCGCCCAGGGACGCATTGAGATGCCGGATTCCGACCCGATTCAAGACAATCCGCGCACTACGGCCAATTTGCCGGTCGTGGTAACGCCCGGCGAGGTGATGCGCCCGACCGCGGAAGGCTGGCTGCTGCGTGCCATTCGCAGCCTGTTCGGCTGGAAGGCGGGTTCGGTGCGCGACGACCTCCAGGTCGTGCTCGACGCCACGACGCCGGACGACACCGGCTTCTCGACGGTCGAGCGCACCATGCTGCGCAACATCCTCGGCCTGCACGAGCGTCGCATCGCCGATGTCATGGTGCATCGCGCCGACATCATCGCGGTGAAGCGCGACATCCCGCTCGGCGAGTTGATGGACCGCTTCGAGAGCGCCGGCCATTCGCGCCTTGTGGTCTACAACGAGACGCTCGACGATCCCGTCGGCATCGTCCATATCCGCGATCTGCTCGCCTTCATGACCGCGCGTGCGCGCGTGTCGGGGGTCACGAAAACCAAGCGCAAGAAGCCGCTGCCGGCCGGGCTCGATCTGCGTACGGTCGATCTCGCGCTGCCGCTCGAAGAAGCGCGCATCATCCGCAAGTTGCTCTACGTGCCGCCGTCGATGCGGGCGATCGACCTGCTCGCGCAGATGCAGGCCACCCGCATCCATCTGGCACTGGTGGTCGACGAATATGGCGGCAGCGACGGCCTGGTCTCGCTCGAGGACATCGTCGAGCAGATCGTCGGCGAGATCGACGACGAGCATGACAGCGACGAGCCGCCCTCGATCGTGCGGCTGCCCGACAACGCCTTCATCGCCGACGCCCGCGCCAGCCTCGACGACGTCCGCACCGTGATCGGCGAGGATTTCGTCACCGGGGAGGCCGGCGAGGAAGTGGAGACGCTGGGCGGTTATCTCGTCAGCTTCGTCGGGCGCCTGCCGGTGCGTGGCGAGGTGATCTCGGGCCCCGGCCATTACGAGATCGAGGTGCTCGATGCCGATCCGCGCCGGGTCAAGCGACTGCGGATCTCGACGCGAAAGGAGCGTCCCGCGCCGCGCACCCAGCGCGAGAGCCGGCGCCGCGAGACTGCGCCGGATGGCAGCCCGCCGACGGCCAGCGACACGCCCACCCCGCCGCCAAGCGACGGGACCGGTCCGCAGTGAGCCCTTTCCAGCGATTTCGCCAGATCGCGCTTGCCATCATCCTGACCTGGGGATGGAAGCGCGCGCTCGTCGCGATGGCTGCCGGTGCGCTCTCGGTGCTGGCGCTGGCGCCGTTCAACGCCTTCCCGGTGCTGTTCATCACATTCCCGGTGCTGGTCTGGCTGATCGACGGCGCCGGCGCCGGACGATATCGCGGCGTCCCCGCCGCGGCGCTGACCGGCTACTGGTTCGGGCTCGGCTATTTCGTGCCCGGCCTCTACTGGATCGGCTACGCCTTCTTCGTCGATGCCGATGTATTCGCCTGGCTGACACCGTTCGCGGTGCTGGGCCTGCCGGCCTATCTTTCCATATTCACGGCAATGGGCTTTGCGCTCGCCCGCCTGCTCTGGACCAAGAATGCGACGCGCGTGCTTGCGCTCGCGGCAAGCCTCACCATCACCGAATGGCTGCGCGGTCATGCGCTGACCGGCTTTCCCTGGAACGCGTTCGGCTATGCGCTCTCCGAGCCGCTGCCGCTGGCACAAACGGCGTCGCTGATCGGCCTGTGGGGCATGACTTTCCTGACGGTTGCGATCTTCGCGAGCCCGGCGGCGCTGATCGACCGCACGCCCGATCGCCGCCTGGCGTGGCGCGCACCGGCCGCAGCCGTGGCGCTCCTGCTTGTCATGAGCATCTTCGGCGCGATCCGCCTGTCGCTGCATCCGACCACGATGGTCGCGGGCACCAAGTTGCGCCTGATGCAGCCGGATCTCCAGCAGGACGCGAAGTTCAACTACGCCGCCAAGGCGGAGGTGATGAAGAAATATCTGGCCTTGTCGGACCGCGCCTCCGGGCCGCAATCGACCGGCGTGCGCGATGCCACCATCCTGATCTGGCCGGAATCCGCCTTCCCGTTCTTCCTGACTCGCGAAGCCGACGCGATGGCGCAAATCGCGGAGCTTCTGCCCAAGGGCACGGTGCTGATCACGGGCTCGGTCCGCGCGCCCGACCTGCCGCGGGGCACGCCGATCACACGCGCCTATAATTCGATTTACGTGATCGACCACGACGGCAGCGTGCTCTCTATGTACGACAAGCTGCATTTGGTGCCGTTCGGCGAATTTCTTCCCTATCAGGGCTTGATGGAGAAGCTCGGTTTCGAGCAACTCACGCGTGTGCGCGGCGGCTTCATTCCCGGCACCGTGCGGCATGCGCTCCCGGTCCCCGGTGCGCCGTCCGCGCTGCCGCTCATCTGCTACGAAGCTATCTTCCCCGGTGAGGTGGCTGGACGCAATGAACGTCCGGGCTGGATCGTGAATCTCACCAATGACGGCTGGTTCGGAATCTCGACCGGCCCCTACCAACACCTCGAACAGGCGCGGATGCGCGCGATCGAGCTCGGATTGCCGCTGGTTCGCTCCGCCAATACCGGCGTTTCCGCAGTGATCGATCCGGTGGGACGCGTCGTCGCCAGCCTCGGTCTCGGGATCGAAGGTATTTTGGATGCAGATCTGCCCGCCGCGATCCCGCCGACCATCTATGCACGCGTGGGCGATGTACCCGCGGCCATGCTTGTCGCGCTCGCCGTGTTTTGGGCGGTCCGCCGACGTGTTGCCAAACGGCACCTCTGATCGCGCAGCCGCGGCCGATAACTTTTGACAACCGTAGTCCCACGGTTGACAGACTGCACGCGGCCTCCTCATTCTGCCCCGGCTGCAAAAGACAGTGGGTATTGCTAAATTTCTCCGCAATGTTTCCCAATAACAGGGTCTGATTTTGACGTTGCTTACACCTGAGGCATTCCTGATTGCGCCGAAGGTGATGTTTGGAGGGCTGAGGAAATGTCGAAAGCGCCCAACCCTGTTGACAAATATGTCGGCAGTCGCGTGCGGATGCGCCGCATCATGTTGGGCATGAGCCAGGAAAAGCTGGGTGAAGCTTTGGGCCTGACCTTCCAACAAGTTCAGAAATACGAAAAGGGCACAAACCGGGTCGGCGCGAGCCGCATCCAGCAAATTGCCGAAATTCTCCAGGTGCCGGTGTCGTTCCTGTTCGAGGGCGGTCCGAGCGGCGTGGCGGGGCCGGACGGCTTCGCAGAAGGCGCATCGCCGTCTTACGTCTCGGATTTCCTCGCGACTTCCGAAGGACTCGCCCTGACCAAGGCGTTCACCCGAATCACCGATTCCAAGATGCGCCGCTCGATCGTCGATCTCGTCGAGCAGATCGCGGCCCGCGAAGGCCCCGATAAGCGCTGAGGCGGTATCTCAATTCGATTTGAGGCTGCGTCAAATCTGGCCTATGTCGTCATTTGTGGCCGCGCTTTGATGCGCGTCTTCCTCGATGATGCGATTCAAAGGCACAGATGCGCTCATGGTCAGCTCCAATTGGTTCGATTCCCAAACTATTCTCGATGGCATCCGCCGCTGGGTGGAGGTCGAGACGCCAACGGACGCGCCTGAACAGGTCAACAAGCTGGTCTCGATGGTCGCGGAGCAATACCGCGACCTCCCTGTTACGCTCGAGCGCATCGCCGGCGTCGATGGCTGCGGCGATCATCTCGTGGCGCGCTCGACCTGGGGTCAGGACCGGCCCGGCATCCTGGTGCTGAGCCACCTCGATACCGTTCACCCCATGGGATTCATCGAGCGCCTGCCGTTCAAGGTCGAAGGCGACAGCGCATTCGGTCCCGGCATCTACGACATGAAGGGCGGCGCCTACATCGCCCATCACGCCTTTCGCGCGCTTTGTGCCACGGCCGATCGCTCGCCGCTCGGCATCACCCATCTGTTCACCTCCGACGAGGAGATCGGCAGCCCCACCTCTCGCGCACTCATCGAGACCGAAGGGCGCAAAGCGAAGTACGTGCTGGTGACGGAGCCGGCCCGCGACGGCGGCAAGATCGTCACCGGCCGCAAGGGCGTCGGGCGATTCGAAGTGTTCATCAAGGGCGTGCCCGCGCATGCCGGCACGCGGCCCCAGGATGGCCGCAGCGCGATCCGCGAGCTCGCCAACGTCATCCTGGCGCTGGAAGCGATGAACGATCTGGCGCGCGGCGTCACCGTCAATGTCGGCGTGGTGCGCGGCGGCACGCGGCCCAACGTGACGCCGGAAGAAGCCTATGCCGAAATCGATCTGCGCGTGCTGAGCCTGAAGGACGCGGATGAATTCGTCGGCAAGATCCTCGCCCTGACATCGAAGACGGATGGCGTCACCGTCAAGGTCACGGGCGGGCTCAATCGTCCGCCTTACGAGAAGAGCAATGCCGGCGCCTCGCTGTACGAACATGCGAAGACGGTTGCCACGGAGATCGGCTTCGAGCTGGTCGACGTTCACACCGGCGGCGGCTCGGACGGTAATTTCACCGCCGCCCACACCGCGACGCTCGACGGGCTCGGCGTCGACGGTAAGGGCGCGCACACTCATTATGAGCAGCTCTATGTCTCGTCGCTCGAACCGCGCGCGCGGCTGCTTCATCGCCTGTACCAGACGCTACGATGAGTGAGCGCAAATCAGATCCCGATCGCGAGGACAGCGAGCGCGCCTTCTTCGGACGCCGCAAGGGCCACAAGCTCAGGCAGCACCAGGCCGAGCTGATCGATCATTTGCTGCCGCGTCTTGCGCTCGCCATCGATCGCGAAGCACCGGCGGATGCCCGCGAGATCTTCGTGCCCGCAGCCGACGATTTGCGGCTCGAGATCGGCTTCGGCGGCGGCGAGCATCTTGCGGCGGAAGCGCAAAACTTCGCAACAACCGGCTTCATCGGCTGCGAGCCCTACGTCAACGGCATGGCGAAGATCCTCGCGCAGATCGAGGTCGCCGACATCGGCAACATCCGCCTGTTCGCAGGCGATGCTGCCGAGCTCCTGGCCTGGCTGCCGAAGGCTTCGCTGTCGCGGATCGACCTGATCCATCCCGATCCCTGGCCGAAACGGCGGCACTGGAAGCGGCGCTTCGTCCAGGACCGGACCATCGCCGCGATGGCGCGCGTGTTGAAAGCCGGCGGCGAGTTTCGTTTCGTTTGCGACATCGACGATTATTGCGCCTGGACGCTGTCGCATCTGTCGCGCTCGACGGATTTCGTCTGGCTTGCGGAGCGCGCTGATGATTTCCGGCAGCCCTGGGCTGGCTACACCATGACGCGTTACGGCAGGAAAGCCGCGCGCGAGGGACGCAAGGCGGCGTATCTGCGATTCAGGCGGGTCTAGATCGTCTGCCGATTGCGCCAGAAATTCACGACGCGCTCGGCGGTCGTCGGCATCAGCCGCGTGAAGTTCGCGCGCGCCTGCTCAAGATCGGCGTCGGCTGGCGTGCGATTCGGGCCGTACCACATCAGGATCAGCGCCCGCACCGTCGGCCAGCTGACATTCAGCACGCGCGCGAGAACCAGAATTGGATCGTAGCGGTCACCCGTGATCAGGCGGTCGAGGACCGTGAGGCGGACGCCGGACATCGCCGAAAGCGAGGCGATCGCGTGCTCGTATTTGTGGGCCTTCGCGAATCCAAGCAGCGCGCTCTCGCCAAGATGACCCTCGCGATGCAAGGCCAGCACCGTGCGCTGCGCCCCCGAGAAATCGCGACGCGGGCCCGGCGGCAGCGTGGCTTCCTCGATGGCCGCCATGGCGCGCTTGATCTCGACCTGGCGCACGGGATTGACCACGCTCGAGAGGCGACGGCGGATGACGTCGAGCGTGCCGTCGAGAAGTTGTTTCAGGTTCTCACCCGAAAGATCGCTACGCTGGCCGATCCTGAGAGTCAGCACGCCATCCTGCGCGGCACGCTTGATCAGCTCGGAATAGCTGCCGGGCGAGAACGCCGCGCCGGAATTGCCCGCAGCGCGGCGCACCACGTCGCGATCGCCGCGCTCGACCAGCACGTCGGTGATGACGGCCGACAGCGTGGGGCGTTCGCTCATCGCCAGCAGATGGCCCTGGCCCTTCAGTCGCGCGATCTCGACGAGAGCAGCGTCGTCGAGCACGGGCGAATGGCGCAGCACGGGGCCCGCCACCGCGATTTCGTTTTCGCGCGCGAGCTGGCTCACGAGGTGCCGCGGCGCGTTGTTCAGGCGCGAGAAGCGTTCGGCGAGATCGACGCGCGAGGCGAGCTCGGCATGCGGGACGAGATCGATCAGCAGGTTGTCGAAGAGATCGATGACATCGGGACGAAGGTTCTCGGCGTCCTGAAAGAACAATTGGGAGATGGCGTGCGCGATCTCGCCGCGACGCCGCGGGTCGCCGCGTTTGACGATATCGTCCAGTCCGGGAATGAGCGACGTGGCAACGGTCATGAAAACGCAAACTCGTACGGGGCACGCCGCGGGTGCGCCCTCGGTCCAAGCCGCCCCACAATCAGGGAATTTAGGCCTCGGAGGTGAAGGAAGCGTTGCGCGGGGCCGCGGGCCGGGCGCAAAAAGCCTAGCCTGCCCTGCATGGGCCTTGTCCGGGAAGACGGAAAGGGCTATATCAGCGCCAATTCATCTTCTCATACGATCCGCGTAGTGAGAGTGGGCCCGAAAGGACCCGCTCTTTTTTATTACCTGAAGGCGGCTTGGTGGAAGATATGCGGCCCGGCGATCTGTCGGGAGAGTTCCGAAGCGAGCTTTGAGATCTTAAACCAAGCCTTAACCATATCGAGCGCCTTGACCTCTGACATGACCGAACCGAACCCTGGTTCCACGGATGCCGAATTGCTGGCCGAGCCGAGGCTCGTGGTCGAGCCGGGCGTGGCGGCACGGGTGTCCGCGGTCGCCGGGCCGGTGCTCGAAGGCATGGGCTACCGCCTGGTGCGGATCCGCATTTCCGGGGAATCCGGCTGCACCGTGCAGGTCATGGCCGAGCGGCCGGACGGCTCCATGCAGATCGAGGATTGCGAGGCGATCTCGCGGGCGCTGTCGCCCGTGCTCGACGTCGCCGATCCCGTCGATCGCGCCTACCGGCTGGAAATCTCCTCGCCGGGGATCGACCGCCCGCTGGTGCGCCGCTCTGATTTCGAGCGTTATGCCGGGCATCTGGTGAAGATCGAGATGGCGGTCGCCCATGAGGGGCGGAAGCGGTTCCGCGGCACGATCGGCCCCGTCGAAGGCGACCGGGTGCATCTGCATCGCGACGACGTCAAGGGGACCGAGGCTGCCGACGTTCTCCTGACGATGGAAGACATCGCCGAGGCTCGGCTGGTGCTGACCGACGAGCTGATCGCGGAATCCATGCGCCGCGGCAAGGCCCAGGCACGCGAGATGCGCCGCAATCTCGGCCTTGAGCCGCCGGCGGCACCGCACGCCAGCATCAGCGAAAAGACGACCAAGAACACCAAGCCGACTAAGAAGCCGGCGCCGGCCCCTACGAAGAAGCCGGCTCCGACCAATACCAAAAAACATCGCCTGGCCGCCGAACGCGCGCGACGAGGCGAGATCGATCCTGACGAAGGAGACTAGCCATGGCAGTCAGCGCCAATCGACTTGAATTGCTTCAGATCGCCGACGCCGTTGCGCGCGAGAAATCGATCGACCGCGGCATCGTCATCGCGGCGATGGAGGATGCCATCGCCAAGGCGGCGCGGGCCCGTTACGGCAGCGAGACCGACGTTCATGCCGAGATCGACCCGAAGAAGGGCGAGCTGCGGTTGTCGCGCCACATGCTGGTGGTCGAAACGGTCGAAAACCATTCCAACCAGATCTCGCTGGTGGATGCGCAGCGCGCCAATCCCGGTGCCCAGGTCGGCGACACCATCGCCGACACCCTGCCGCCGCTGGAATATGGCCGCATCGCCGCGCAGTCGGCCAAGCAGGTGATCGTGCAAAAGGTGCGCGAAGCCGAGCGCGACCGGCAATATATGGAATTCAAGGACCGCATCGGCGACATCGTCAACGGCGTCGTCAAGCGCGTCGAATACGGCAGCGTGATCGTCGATCTTGGCCGCGGCGAGGCCATCATCCGCCGCGACGAGATGCTGCCGCGCGAAGTGTTCCGCAACGGCGACCGCGTCCGGGCCTACATCTTCGACGTCCGCCGCGAGACCCGCGGCCCGCAGATATTCCTCTCCCGCACCCATCCGCAGTTCATGGCCAAGCTGTTCGCGCAGGAAGTGCCCGAGATCTATGACGGCATCGTCGAGATCAAGGCGGTCGCCCGCGATCCCGGCTCGCGCGCAAAAATCGGCGTGATTTCCCGCGATTCCTCGGTCGATCCGGTCGGCGCCTGCGTCGGTATGCGCGGTTCGCGCGTGCAGGCGGTGGTGAACGAATTGCAGGGCGAGAAGATCGACATCATCCCGTGGTCGCCCGACATCGCGACCTTCGTGGTCAACGCGCTGGCGCCGGCCGAGGTCTCCAAGGTCGTCATCGACGAAGACCGCGAGCGCATCGAGGTCGTCGTGCCCGACACCAACAACCAGCTCTCGCTGGCGATCGGCCGCCGTGGCCAGAATGTGCGTCTGGCCTCGCAGCTCACCGGCTGGGACATCGACATCCTGACCGAGCAGGAGGAATCGGAGCGCCGCCAGGCCGATTTCGAGAACTCCACCCGCGTCTTCATGGAATCGCTCAACGTCGACGAAGTGGTCGGCCAATTGCTGGCGTCCGAAGGCTTCACCTCCGTCGAGGAACTCGCGATGGTGGATGTCAAGGAACTCGCCGGCATCGAAGGTTTCGACGAGGAGACCGCGCAGGAACTCCAGAACCGCGCCCGTGAATATCTCGAACAGCTCGAAGCCGAGCTCGAGGCCAGGCGCAAGGAGCTCGGCGTCGAGGACGCCGTAAAGGACGTGCCCGGCGTCACCTCGAAGATGCTGGTGAAGTTCGGCGAGAACGACATCAAGACGGTCGACGACCTCGCCGGCTGCGCCACGGACGATCTGGTCGGCTGGACCGAGCGCAAGGAAGGCGGCGAGCAGACTAAATATCCGGGCGCGCTCGATGGCCTCGATATCTCCCGTGACGATGCTGAAGCGATGATCATGCAGGCCCGCGTCAAGGCCGGCTGGATCACCGAGGCCGATCTCGCCAAGCCCGCCGAAGAGGCCGAGGCGACTGAAGATCAGCCGGCTTAGGGCGAAGGAGGATGTCACCCGGATGCTCGCCGATACTGACCCCGAACTCGACCATGGACCGCGGACCGAAAGGTCCGCGACCATGCGGATGTGTGCGGTCAGCCGCGAGGTCCGGCCGATCGACGAGCTGATCCGCTTCGTCGTCTCGCCGCAAGGGCACATAGTTCCCGATCTCAAGCGCAAGCTGCCCGGACGCGGCATGTGGGTCACCGCCTCGCGTGAGGTGGTTGCGGAAGCCGTTCGGCGTCACCATTTTACGAAAGCCTTCAAGCGCGAGCTGCGCATCCCTCAGACGCTTCCCGCCGACCTCGAGGCGCTTCTGGTCCGGAGCGTGGTCGAAGCCCTTGGGATTGCTGCCAAGGCGCGCCAGATCGTCGCCGGTTTCGGCAAGGTCGAAAGCGCGCTTCGGGAAGGTACGGTCGAGGTCCTGATCCATGCCAGCGACGGGGCCGCGGACGGAATCCGCAAATTGGACATGCTGGCGCGTCAAAATGAGGGAAATCGCGGCGCCAAGTCGCAGATTCCCGTCGTCACCGCACTAAAATCGACAGAATTGGATTTGGCACTTACCCGGTCAAATGTGATACATGCTGCCCTGCTCGCGGGCCCGGCGAGCAAGTCATTCCTGTCACGTAGCCAGATGCTGGTCCGATACCGGATGGCGGACGCTGACAGGACTGCCGAAAAGCCCGGCCAGGATTTCTGAGAGACAACGACCACCCGATAGCACGGTGCGGCAACGCACAAGACAACAAGATCAGGATTAGGACTGCTTAATGGTTGATACCAAGACCCCTGGCGACAAGAAGCTGAGCGTTCCGAGCAAGACGCTATCGCTCAAGCCGCGCGTCGAAACGGGCACCGTGCGCCAGAGCTTCAGTCATGGCCGTAGCAAGCAGGTCGTGGTCGAGAAGCGTGGCAAGCGCCGTGTCGACGGCAGCCCCGAGCCGCAGGTGGCCGAGGTGGCGAAGCCCGCGCCGGCCGCCGCCGCGCCCAAGCCTGCTCCGGCCCGCCCCGCGCCGCCGCGCAACGCCGGCTCCGGCGTGGTGCTGCGTACGCTGACCGAGGACGAACGTTCCGCCCGCGCCAGCGCGCTGGCCGATGCCAAGGTGCGCGAAGTCGAAGAGCGCCGCCATGCCGAGGAAGAGGCCCAGCGCCGCGCCGTCCGCGAAAGCGCCGAGCGTGCCGATCGCGAGGCCGCCGAAGCCCGCCGCAAGGCCGAGGAGGAGCGTCACCGCCACGAAGAGGAAGCCAAGCGGAAGGCCGAAACCGAGGCCAAGAAGCGTTTTGGCGAAGGCGAGCAGCCGCAATCTACGGCGCGCCCTGCAACCGCGACCTCGGCCGCTCCTGCAGCGCGACCCGGAGCGCCGATGGCGCGACCCGGCACAACCACCACGGCACGCCCGGGAACAACGACCGCACGGCCCGGAACGACCACGCAGCGGCCGGGAGGCCCGGTGGGCCGCGCCCCCGCTGTCGCAGCCGGACCGGACGAGGACGAGGGTCCGCGCCAGATCCGTCGCGGCCCCGGCGGCGCTGCGCGGCCTGTGGTCGCTCCCAAGCCCACCCACAAGCCCGGCCCGCAGAAGGAGCGCGGCCGCCTGACGGTCGTCACCGCCTTCAATGCCGACGACGTCCGCGAGCGCTCGATCGCCTCGTTCCGCCGCCGCACCCAGCGCCTGAAGGGCCATGCCGCGAACGAGCCGAAAGAAAAGCTCATCCGCGAGGTGGTCATTCCGGAAGCGATCACCATCCAGGAGCTCGCCAACCGCATGTCGGAGCGCGCGGTGGAAATCATCCGCATGCTGATGAAGCAGGGCGCGATCCACAAGATCACCGACGTGATCGATGCCGACACTGCGCAGCTGATCGCCGAGGAGCTTGGTCACACCGTCAAGCGCGTTGCCGCGTCCGACGTTGAAGAAGGCCTGTTCGACGCCATCGACGATTCCACCGATACCGAGCCGCGCTCGCCGGTGGTGACCGTGATGGGTCACGTCGACCACGGCAAGACCTCGCTGCTCGACGCGCTCCGCCACGCCAACGTCGTCTCCGGCGAAGCCGGCGGCATCACCCAGCATATCGGCGCCTATCAGGTGCTGTCGCCCGAAAGCGGCAAGAAGATCACCTTCATCGACACGCCCGGCCACGCCGCGTTCACCGCGATGCGCGCCCGCGGCGCCAAGGTGACCGACATCGTCGTGCTGGTGGTTGCAGCCGACGACGGCGTGATGCCGCAGACGATCGAAGCCATCAACCACGCCAAGGCGGCGCGGGTGCCGATCATTGTTGCCATCAACAAGATCGACAAGCCCGACGCCAAGCCCGAGCGCGTGCGCACCGAGCTGCTCCAGCACGAGGTGCAGGTGGAATCCTTCGGCGGCGAAGTCGTCGACGTCGAAGTCTCGGCCAAGAACAAGACCAATCTCGACAAGCTGCTCGAGATGATCGCGCTCCAGGCCGACATCCTCGACCTCAAGACCAATTCGGATCGCCCGGCCGAAGGCACCGTGATCGAAGCCAAGCTCGATCGCGGCCGCGGTCCGGTCGCGACCGTTCTGGTCCAGCGCGGCACGCTCCGTGTCGGTGACATCATCGTCGCCGGCGCCGAAATGGGCCGCGTCCGCGCGCTGATCTCGGATCAGGGCGAAACGGTGCAGGAGGCGGGTCCGTCAGTGCCGGTCGAGGTGCTCGGCTTCAACGGTCCGCCGGAAGCCGGCGATCGTCTCGCCGTGGTCGAGAACGAAGCCCGCGCCCGCCAGGTCACCAGCTACCGCGCGCACCAGAAGCGCGAGAACGCGGCTGCCTCGATCTCCGGAATGCGCGGCTCGCTCGAGCAGATGATGTCGCAACTGAAGACGGCGGGCCGCAAGGAATTCCCGCTGATCATCAAGGCCGACGTGCAGGGCTCGCTGGAAGCGATCCTCGGATCGCTGGAGAAGCTCGGCACCGACGAAGTCGCCGCGCGTATCCTGCATGCGGGTGTCGGCGGCATCTCGGAATCGGACGTGACGCTCGCGGAAGGCTTCAACGCCGCCATCATCGGCTTCTCGGTTCGTGCGAACAAGGAGGCCGCTGCGGCCGCCAAGCGCAACGGCATCGAGATCCGTTACTACAACATCATCTACGACCTCGTGGACGACGTGAAGAAGGCCATGAGCGGCCTGCTCGCGCCGACCCTGCGGGAAACCATGCTCGGCAATGCCGCGATCCTGGAGATCTTCAACATCTCCAAGGTCGGCAAGGTCGCGGGCTGCCGCGTCACCGACGGCACCGTGGAACGCGGCGCCAACGTGCGCCTGATCCGCGACAACGTCGTCGTGCACGAAGGCAAGCTGTCGACGCTGAAGCGCTTCAAGGACGAAGTGAAGGAAGTCCAGTCCGGTCAGGAATGCGGCATGGCCTTCGAGAACTATCACGACATGCGCGCCGGTGACGTCATCGAGTGTTACCGCGTGGAGACGATCCAGCGCTCCCTGTAAGTCCAAATCTTACCGAAGCGCCTGGATCTTTTTTGAACTGAATTGCGGGAGTGCGATGGCCGGATTTTTTCCGGCCATCCACCCCTCTTCGTTTCAGCAAGACAAATGACAATGCCCGTGTCCCAAAAGCGGGCACGACGAGGTGATTTTCAGACCATGCCCCGCCATCATCAGAAAAAGAGTTCCGCGTCCGGCGGCTCGCAACGTCAGTTGCGGGTCGGCGAGCAGGTTCGCCATGCGATAGCCGAGATTCTGGCGCAAGGCAGCGTGCATGATGCTGACCTTGAAGGCCACATCATCACCGTGCCGGAGGTGCGGATGTCGCCCGACCTGAAGCTCGCAACAGTCTATGTGATGCCGCTTGGTGGCCGCGACACCGAGATCGTCCTCGTTGCGCTCGAGCGCAACAAGAAATTCCTGCGCGGCGAGGTCGCGCGGCGCGTTAACCTGAAATTTGCACCTGACCTTCGCTTCCGCGTCGACGAACGATTCGACGAAGCGGAACGGATCGAGAAGCTTTTGCGAACACCCGCGGTGCAGAAGGACCTGGAACAGGATCCGGATTCGGATCGGGAAGAAGAACGATGACGATGGACCCGGCTCACGGCACGATCGGCGGCGAAGAGACCGATCAGCTCGACGTGCAGAAAAATAATTTTGCGGACATGAGCGGCAATTCTCAGCCGCATCACGAGCCGCGCCGCGTCAATAACGATCCGCGCGCCAACAAGCAGAAGGGCAATCAGCCGCGCCGCGACCGCCGCGACGTCCACGGCTGGGTCGTGCTCGACAAGCCGATCGGCATGACCTCGACGCAGGCCGTTGCCGTGCTGAAGCGCCTGTTCAACGCCAAACGCGCCGGCCATGCCGGCACGCTCGATCCGCTGGCTTCCGGCGGCCTGCCGATCGCGCTTGGCGAGGCCACCAAGACCGTCCCCTTCGTCATGGACGGCCGCAAGCGCTACCGATTCACGGTGTGCTGGGGTGAGGAGCGCGACACCGACGACATCGAGGGCCGGGCGACCGCAACCTCGGACCAGCGGCCGACCCGGGAGGCCATCGAGGCCCTGCTGCCCCGTTTCACCGGGGTGATCCAGCAGATCCCGCCGCGCTACTCCGCGATCAAGGTCCAGGGCGAGCGCGCCTACGACCTCGCTCGCGACGGCGAGATCGTGGAGCTGGCCCCCCGTCCGGTCGAGATTCACCGTTTAAGCCTTGTAGATCAACCGGATAGCGACCATGCCGTGTTCGAGGCGGAGTGCGGCAAGGGCACCTATGTCCGCGCGCTGGCCCGCGATATGGGCCGGATTCTCGGCACTTACGGCCATATCTGCGCGCTGCGGCGGACCCTGGTCGGCCCATTTGGCGAGAACGACATGATTCCGCTGGATCAGTTGGAGGCTTTGTGCGATAGAGCCGCGTCCGGCGAGGGTAGCCTCGCCGACGCGCTTATGCCCGTTGAGACCGCGCTGGACGACATCCCGGCACTGGCCGTCACTCGGGCTGATGCGGCAAGGCTCCATCGGGGCCAAGCCGTTTTGTTGCGCGGACGGGATGCGCCCACTTGTAGCGGCACAGTCTATGTCACGGTGGCAGGCCGGCTTCTCGCGCTTGCCGAAGTCGGCAATGGCGAAATCATCCCCAAGCGTGTGTTCAACCTGACCGGCCTGACTGCCAGCGCCGATCGCAACGAGAGAAATTGACCGATGTCGATTGCCGCAGAACGCAAAGCGGAAGTCATCAAGACGAATGCCAACAAGGCCGGCGATACCGGCTCGCCAGAGGTTCAGGTCGCGATCCTGTCGGAACGCATCGCCAACCTCACCAACCATTTCAAGACCCACGTGAAGGACAACCATTCGCGTCGCGGCCTCTTGAAGCTGGTCTCGACCCGCCGCTCGCTCCTCGACTATGTGAAGAAGAAGGACGAGGCGCGCTACAAGGCGCTGCTCGAGAAGCACAACATTCGTCGTTAAGAGTTCTTGCGCGCGCCAACCGGCGCGCGTTTTCGCGCGTGATTTCGAACGAAAGCGTTTGTTTAAAGGTTTTTCGTCGAGGCTGCGTGCGCATCGGATGCGAGCCGTTGACGGCGAGCATCCGGGGCATGATGGGCGAACACCGCGCTTCGGTGTTCGCGTTCGTGCCGACTGACAGTCCAGCAGCAATCCGGCGGCTGGGCACAACGGGCAAGGCGCCCGTATGACCCGAAGGGATGGACGCCATCCGAAATCCAAAAACCATGGCAGGATCGCAGGACGCTGATCGCCCGCTTCGATCAACGTCCCGCAATCTTGCGCATGGTTTTTGTTTTTCGACCCGTCCTTCTTTCGAGAACCCATGAAAGAAGACCTCTATGTTCAATAAGCATTCAGTCGAGATCGACTGGGGTGGACGCCCTCTCAAGCTCGAAACCGGCAAGATCGCCCGCCAGGCCGACGGCGCCGTCGTCGCGACCTACGGCGAGACCGTGGTGCTCGCCACCGTCGTTGCCGCGAAGTCGCCCCGCGAGGGCGTCGACTTCCTGCCGCTGACCGTCGACTACCAGGAGAAGACCTACGCAGCCGGCCGCATTCCCGGCGGCTATTTCAAGCGCGAGGGTCGTCCGACCGAGAAGGAAACGCTGGTCTCCCGCCTGATCGACCGTCCGATCCGTCCGCTGTTCGTCGACGGCTGGCGCAACGAGACCCAGGTGATCGTCACCGTGCTCTCGCACGACATGGAGAACGATCCCGATATCGTCGCGCTGGTGGCATCGTCGGCTGCGCTGACCCTGTCGGGCGCCCCCTTCAAGGGCCCGATCGGCGCCGCGCGCGTCGGCTTCGCCAATGACGAGTTCATCCTCAACCCGACGCTCGACGAGATGATCGACACCCAGCTCGACCTCGTCGTAGCCGGCACCGCGGACGCCGTGCTGATGGTGGAATCGGAAGCCAAGGAGCTGAACGAAGAGATCATGCTCGGCGCCGTGATGTTCGGTCACCGCCACTTCCAGCCGGTGATCAACGCGATCATCGAGCTGGCCGAAAAGGCCGCGAAGGAGCCGCGCGAGGTCACCACGATCGACAATTCGGCGCTCGAAAAGGAAATGCTCGGCATGGTCGAGCAGGAGCTGCGCGCCGCCTACGCCATTCCGGTCAAGCAGGATCGCTACGCCGCGGTCGGCAAGGTCAAGGAAAAGGTGATCGCGCACTACTTCCCCGAAGGGCAGGAGCCGAAATACGACAAGCTGCGCATCGGCGGCGTGTTCAAGGAGCTCGAAGCCAAGATCGTTCGCTGGAACATTCTCGACACCGGCAAGCGCATCGACGGTCGCGATTCCAAGACCGTGCGCAACATCGTCGCCGAAGTCGGCGTGCTGCCCCGCGCCCACGGCTCGGCGCTGTTCACCCGCGGCGAGACCCAGGCGCTGGTCGTGACCACGCTCGGCACCGGTGAGGACGAGCAGTACATCGACGCGCTGTCGGGAACGTACAAAGAGACGTTCCTGCTGCACTACAATTTCCCTCCCTACTCGGTCGGTGAGACCGGCCGCCTCGGCGGCACCAAGCGCCGCGAGATCGGCCACGGCAAGCTCGCCTGGCGCGCGATCCACCCGGTGCTGCCGCCGCACCACGAATTCCCCTACACCACGCGCGTGGTGTCGGAGATCACCGAATCCAACGGCTCCTCGTCGATGGCTTCGGTCTGCGGCGCCTCGCTCGCGCTGATGGACGCCGGCGTGCCGTTGAAGCGGCCGACCGCGGGCATCGCGATGGGCCTGATCCTCGAAGACAAGCGCTTCGCGGTTCTCTCGGACATTCTCGGTGACGAGGACCATCTCGGCGACATGGACTTCAAGGTCGCCGGTACCGAGCAGGGCATCACCTCGCTCCAGATGGACATCAAGATCGAGGGCATCACCGAGGAGATCATGAAGGTCGCGCTCGGCCAGGCCAAGGATGGGCGTATCTACATCCTCGGCGAGATGTCGAAGGCGCTCACCAACGCCCGTGCCGAGCTCGGCGAATACGCGCCGCGCATCGAGACGTTCAAGATCGCCACCGACAAGATCCGCGAAGTGATCGGCACCGGCGGCAAGGTGATCCGCGAGATCGTCGAGAAGACCGGCGCCAAGGTCAACATCGAGGACGACGGCACCGTGAAGGTCGCCTCCAGCGACGGCGAGGCCATGAAGGCCGCGATCAAGTGGATCAAGTCGATCGCCTCCGATCCGGAAGTCGGCCAGATCTATGACGGCACCGTCGTCAAGGTGATGGAGTTCGGCGCTTTCGTGAACTTCTTCGGCTCCAAGGACGGCCTCGTCCACATCAGCCAGCTCGCCTCGGCGCGCGTGCAGAAGACCTCCGACGTCGTCAAGGAAGGCGACAAGGTCAAGGTCAAGCTGCTCGGCTTCGACGACCGCGGCAAGACCCGCCTGTCGATGAAGGTGGTCGATCAGGAGACCGGCGAAGATCTCGAGGGCAAGGGCGAGAGCCAGCAGCCCGCGCGCGAAGCGGCCGGCGAGTAAATCTCGCTACCTGCCAGAAGCACGAAGGGCGGCCTCGCGGCCGCCCTTTTTGTTTGTGCGCCTTTATTGTTTGCTTGCCTGGGCAATGTGCGATTCCGCCGCAGCGTCAGAATGCCTTTGGCTGAAACCGGCAATGCGGCTTGACCCGTAACTGAGCGCACTGCCCGCGCCGCATCTCACCGGCGTCTTCACCCATGAAGCGAAGGAAGTTCAAATGTCATCGATCTCCAGGCGCCATCTCATGCTGGCCGCCACCGGCATTGCGGCGGTCGCCGCCGCCCCGCGTGTGTTCGCTCAAGCCGCGTCACACGCCGCCGCCGCAGGTCCCTTCATGCTGCCTCCGTTGACCTATTCGACCGCGGCGCTCGAACCGCATATCGACGCGAAGACCATGGAGATCCATCACGACCGACATCACCAGGCCTTCATCACCAACCTCAACAATTTCGCCAAGGACAACCCAGGGATTGCCGACAAACCGATCGGCGACGTTCTCGGCAATCTTGCCGCGGTGCCCGAAGCGATCCGCACCGGCGTGCGCAACAACATGGGCGGCCATGCCAACCACACGATGTTCTGGCAGATCATGGGACCGAACGGGGGCAAGCCGGAAGGCGAAGTGCTGGCCGCGATCGATCGCGATCTCGGCGGCATGAAAAAATTCCAGACCGACTTCAACGCTGCCGGCGGACGGGTGTTCGGCTCGGGATGGGTGTTCGTCATCGTCGACAAGGATGGCAAGCTGGCGATCGAGACGCGGCCGAACCAGGACAATCCCATCATTGACGGCAAGCGCGCTTTGCTCGGCAACGACGTCTGGGAGCACGCCTATTATCTGAATTATCAGAACCGCCGTGCCGACTACCTCAAGGCCTGGTGGAACACGGTGAGCTGGAGCAAGATCAGCGAGCGTTACGCTGCGGCGAAGGCCGGCACGCTCGGGGTGTAGACGCCGCAAATTTCGAGCAAAAAAAGGGCGGCTTCTCAGCCGCCCTTTTCATTACCGCTTGCTGAACTCAGCGATCAAGCCGCGATATCGTACCGGTCGAGGTTCATCACCTTGGTCCAGGCCTTGGCGAAGTCCTTGACGAACTGCTCCTTGGAATCCGACGTGGCATAGACCTCGGCGTAGGCGCGAAGCTGCGAGTGCGCGCCGAAGATCAGGTCGACGCGCGTGCCGGTCCACTTGACCGCGTTGGTCTTGCGGTCGCGGGCCTCATAGGTGCCGTCGGTGCCGGCCGGCGTCCACTGCGTGCTCATGTCGAGCAGGTTGACGAAGAAGTCGTTGCTCAGCGTTCCCACCTTCGAGGTGAGGACGCCGTTCTTCGAACCGTTCGCATTGGCACCGAGCACGCGCAGACCGCCGACGAGGGCCGTCATCTCCGGGCCGGTAAGCCGGAGCAGCTGCGCACGATCGACCAGAGCCTCCTCAGGCATCATGAACTGCTGCCGCTTGCCGATGAAGTTGCGGAAGCCATCGGCCCGCGGCTCCAGCGGAGCAAACGAGGCGGCGTCGGTCTGCTCCTGCGAGGCATCCATGCGGCCCGGCGTGAAGCCGACCTTGACGTCGACGCCGGCATCCTTCGCGGCCTTCTCGACCGCGGCGGTGCCGCCGAGCACGATGAGGTCCGCCAGCGAGACCTTCTTCGCACCGGATGGCGCGTTGAAGTCCTTCTGGATCGCTTCGAGCTTGCCCAGGACCTTCGAGAGCTGAGCCGGCTCGTTCACCTCCCAGTCCTTCTGCGGGGCGAGGCGGATGCGCGCGCCGTTGGCGCCGCCGCGCTTGTCCGAGCCGCGGAACGTCGAAGCCGACGCCCAGGCGGTCGAGACCAGCTCCGAGACCGACAGACCGGAGGCCAGGATCTTGGTCTTCAGCGAGGCGATATCCTGCTCGCTGGCCAGCTCGTGATTCACGGCCGGGATCGGGTCCTGCCAGATCAGCGTTTCCTTCGGCACCAGCGGGCCGAGATAGCGCTGGATCGGGCCCATGTCGCGATGGGTGAGCTTGAACCAGGCGCGGGCAAAGGCATCCTCGAACTGGTCCGGATTCTCCAGGAAGCGGCGCGAGATCTTCTCATAGGCCGGATCCATACGCAGCGAGAGGTCGGTCGTCAGCATCGTCGGCCGCTGCTTCTTCGACTTGTCGAAGGCGTCGGGAATGATGGCGTCGGCGTTCTTGGCCGTCCACTGCTGCGCACCGGCCGGGCTCTTCGTCAGCTCCCATTCGAAATTGAACAGGTTCTCGAAAAAGTTGTTGCTCCACTTGGTCGGTGTCGTCGTCCAGGTCACCTCGAGACCGCTGGTGATGGAATCGCCCGAGTGGCCCGACGCGTGCTTGCTCTTCCAGCCGAGGCCCTGATCCTCGAGCGCGCCTGCTTCCGGCTCCGGTCCGACCAGCGACGGATCGCCGGCACCATGGGTCTTGCCGAAGCTGTGGCCGCCGGCGATCAGCGCGACGGTCTCTTCATCGTTCATCGCCATGCGGGAGAAGGTCTCGCGGATGTCCTTGGCTGCGGCGACCGGATCCGGCTTGCCGTTCGGGCCTTCCGGATTGACGTAGATCAGGCCCATCTGCACCGCGCCGAGCGGCTCGGCGAGTTGACGTTCGCCGCTGTAGCGCTCATCGCCCAGCCACGTGCCTTCCGGACCCCAATAGAGCTCTTCCGGCTCCCAGACGTCGACGCGGCCACCGGCAAAACCGAAGGTCTTGAAGCCCATCGATTCCAGCGCGACATTGCCGGCCAGCACCATCAGATCGGCCCAGGAGATCTTGCGGCCGTATTTCTGCTTGATCGGCCAGAGCAGACGGCGTGCCTTGTCGAGATTGGCGTTGTCGGGCCAGCTGTTGAGCGGCGCGAAACGCTGCTGCCCGGCGCCGGCGCCACCGCGACCGTCGGTGGTGCGATAGGTGCCCGCGCTGTGCCAGGCCATGCGGATCATGAGGCCGCCATAGTGACCGAAGTCGGCGGGCCACCATTCCTGCGATTCGGTCATCAGAGCGGTCAGGTCCTTGATGACCGCGTTCAGGTCGAGCGACTTGAATTCCTTGGCGTAGTCGAAGTCCTTGTCCATCGGGTCGGACTTGGCCGAATTCTTGTGCAGCATCTCGATGCTGAGCTGGGTCGGCCACCAATCGCGGTTCGCCGGCACACGTTTTCCACCCGAAAACGGGCACTTTGAAGAGTCGTCCATGAATACCTCCTCTGGTGGCGTCGAACTCGCGCCTTTGACCAGGTAGAAGTACTCTAAGCTTCGCGTTCGATCAGGGGAAGTTGACTTTAATGATCGCAGCGATAAGATTTTCTGATGCTAAACCTCACCCTGCGCCAGCTCCGGTATTTCGACGCCCTGGCGCGTCACAATCATTTCGGGCGCGCGGCTGAGTCCTGTTCGATCTCGCAGCCTGCCCTGTCGATGCAGATCAAGGAGCTGGAGGAGGCGCTCGGCGGCCTGCTGCTGGAGCGCAGCGCCCGGCAGGTGGCGTTGACCCGATTTGGCGAGGAGCTCGCGCAGCGCGTCCGCGACATCTTGCGCTCGGTCGACGAGCTCGGCGATTTCGCCCGCGCCTCGCAGGACCGGTTCTCCGGACGGTTGCGCATCGGCATGATTCCGACGATCGCGCCCTATCTGCTGCCGACGATCACCAAGAATCTAACGCGCATGCATCCGGAGCTCGACATCCGCGTGCGCGAGACGATGACGCCGCGGCTGATCCAGGAACTGGTGGAAGGTCGGCTCGATACCGCCATCGTTGCATTGCCGGTGTCGGAGCCCTCGCTCACCGAGGTCGCCCTGTTCGAGGAAAAATTCCTACTGGTGCGGCCGAGCGCGGATGAGGGCACGCCGGCCCCATCGCGGGAGATGATGCGCGAGATGCGGCTGCTGCTGCTCGAGGAGGGGCACTGCTTCCGCGATCAGGCGCTGTCATTCTGCAACATGCAATCGGCACCGCCGCGCGAGATGCTGGATGCCAATTCGCTGTCGACGCTGGTCCAGATGGTCAGCGCCGGCATCGGCGTCACCTTGATCCCGGAAATGGCGGTGTCGGTGGAGACGCGATCGGCCTCGGTCTCGCTCGCGCGCTTCCGCGACCCGCAGCCGTCACGCACCATCGGCATGGTCTGGCGCAAGACCAGCCCGCTCGCGCGGCAACTCCTTCAGATCTCCGAGGTGGTGTGCCTGTCGGCGGGCAAGGTGCGCGCACGCCCATCCGTGCGCAGCAAGCCGACCTGAGGCCTCGATGTCGCATCCCACCATCCGCCCGGCCGGCGCGGACGAATACGACGAGATCGGCCGTGTCTGGATGGAGAGCTGGGTCTCGACCGGGCTCGGCGAGGCGAGCGAATTCCTGCTGGCCAACCTGCGTGCACGAATCCGGCGCGAGATCGAGGACGGCTGGAGCCTGTTCGTCGCCGACGACAACGGCACGATCGCCGCGATGCTGGCGCTGCATTTGCCAAAACTCTATCTCGACATGCTGTTCGTCGCGCCCGGCTATCAGGGCCAATCGCTCGGCCGCCAATTGCTCGCCTTCACGCGCACACAAATGCCCGACGAGATGTATCTGCGCTGCGTCCGCGAGAATGAAAAGGCCTGGCGCTGGTACGAGCGCGAAGGCTTTGTGTTCGAGAAGCAAGAGATCGAGCCGTCGAACGGGTTTGTGATGAAGTATTATCGGTGGCGGCGGCAGGGACCAGCTGGATAGACAGCGAGTTCGGGATGCAGCTTGCGGTTGTCATGATCCCAACCTAGTGTGGCATGACCGATGACCTCCTGCCGCTGATCCCCTGGAATCCATGTTTCGATTTGCTGCCTCAGTGCTCGTCCTGCTGTCCTTTCTGGCTCCAGCAACCGCGCAAACGCCTTCTGCGGCGGCCGCACCGGCAAAACCAGCTGCCAAGAAGCCCGCGAAGGCCAAACCGGTGGCGAAGCAGACGGTCGCGGTCGAGAGCGGCCCGTGCCGGCTTGGCGTGATCTCGGTGATCGGCGAGCGCTATTCCGTCCAAAAATTCGGGCTGACCATTTTCGAGAACGAGGAGACCGAAGTTCCCATCGACTGGGGTCTCGACGATCTCGTGTTTGCGCGGGTTAAAGCCGCAACGGGTGGCGATCCCGGTGTTCGCAGGATCGCCTACCCCAAGGGAACCTTCGAACCCTTTTACAATCCGAATCGCGATTCATTCCCGATCCTAACGAACGCCTGCCAGCGATCGTGCGCGGCATCACTCCGAACGGGAGCTGCGATCGCTATCTGGTTGCGACCACGTACAAGGGAGAACTGCCGGGTACCCGCCTGATGTTAAACGGCATCGGCACGTTCAATCAGGGGCTCGGAAATCTGATCCGGCATTCGCATTTGTTCGCCAACATCTCGATCAACCTGATCGACGGCAGAAGCTATGAGGAAATCAAGCGCCCCTTTGTGAATTTCGGCGCGAACTTCGCCGCAAGTATGCGACTGACCGAAGACCCGCTGACCAAACTCGACAACTCGATGTTCCCCGACCCGCCCGCGGCAGCTTCGGCCAACGCGGCGTTGCGCGAGAGGACACGAACACTCGTCGCAGACAGGCTCGACCGGGGTCTGCCCGGCTATCTCAAGGAAGACTGAGCCGGAGCATTCTGTACCTGAGCGGTGTGCGTTGCGAATGCGCGGCAAACGCGCCATGAATTGCGCGCTGTTCGCCTCCCGTCGCTGAAAGGTCCGCTCCCATGATCAAGCTCTACTGGTCGCCTCGCTCGCGCTCGTTCACGACGCTCTGGCTGATGGAAGAAAGCGGTCTGCCCTATGAGCGCGTGCTGACCGACATTTCGACCGGTGCGCAGAAAGCGCCGGACTATCTGAAGGTCAATCCGATGGGCAAGGTTCCGGCGCTGACCGACGGCGATGCCGCGCTCGGCGAAGCCGCCGCCATCTGCGCCTACATTGCCGACCGCTATCCCGAGACCAGGCTGGCGCCAGCCGTGACCGACCCGCGCCGTGCGCGTTACCTGCAATGGCTGTTCTTCTCGCCGGGCTGCATCGAACCCGCCATCATCCAGATCTTCACCAAGATCGAGATCCCGACCTCGACCGCGGCCTGGGGCAGCGCGACGCAGGTCTTCGACGTGCTGGAAGCCGCGCTCGCCAACGGACCGTGGATTCTCGGCGAGGAGTTTTCGGCCGCCGACATCACGATCGGCTCGGGCCTGAACTTCGCGGTGCGCCTGTTCAAGATGGTGCCGTCGCGCCCGGCCTTCGACGCCTATCTCGCCCGCTGCATGGCGCGGCCGGCGTTCCAGCGCGCGGAGAAGACCGCAGCGGGTTAGTCTTCCGACTTCAAATCATCCGGCCTCGGCATCAGGACGATGTTGTAGCCGGAATCGACATAGTGGATCTCGCCGGTCACGCCGCCGGAGAGATCCGATAACAGATACAGCGCCGAGCCCCCGAGCTCGTCGAGCGTGACGCCGCGGCGAAGCGGCGAATGTTTCTGCATGAAGGCGAACATCGCGCGCGCCTCGCCGATGCCGGAGCCGGCGAGCGTGCGGATGGGACCGGCGGAGATCGCGTTGACGCGGATGCCGCGCGGCCCGAAATCGGACGCAAGATAGCGCACCGAGGCTTCCAGCGCCGCCTTGGCCACCCCCATCACGTTGTAGTTCGGCATCGCGCGTTCCGAGGCGCCGAAGGTCAGCGTGATCATGCTGCCGCCCTCCGTCATCAGCTCAGCGGCGCGTTTTGCCACTTCCGTGAAGGAAAAGCAGGAGATCACCATAGTGCGCGAAAAATTCTCGCGGCTGGTGTCGGCGTAACGGCCCTTGAGCTCGTTCTTATCGGCGAAGCCGATCGCATGGATCACGAAATCCAGCCGGCCCCAGTTTTCGCGCAAGGCCGTGAACGTAGCATCGACGCTGGCGATGTCCTCGACGTCGCATGGCAGCACCATGTCGACGCCGAGCTGCTCGGCCAGCGGCTTGACACGCTTGCCGAGAGCCTCGCCCTGGAAGGTGAAGGCGAGCTCGGCGCCGTGGGCATGCAGCGTCTTCGCCATGCCCCAGGCGATCGAATGATCATTGGCGATGCCCATGATCAGACCGCGCTTGCCTTTCATCAAACCTTCCATCTCGCAATTACCCTCCGCTCTCCGTCATGCCCGGGCTTGTCCCGGGCATCCACGCTCTTCCGAACCAGTGGCAAAGACGTGGATGGCCGGGACAAGCCCGGCCATGACGAACTAACTATCCGTCGGCGACAGTAACGTCACACGTCCAGGCGACTGAACACCAGCGTGGCGTTGGTGCCGCCGAAGCCGAAGGAGTTCGACAGCACGGTGCCGATTTTGACGTTGTCGATGCGCTTGCGCACGATCGGCATGTCGGCGAACACGGGGTCGAGCTCCTGAATGTGGGCGCTCTCGCAGATGAAACCATTGTTCATCATCAGCAGCGAATAGATCGCTTCCTGCACGCCGGTCGCACCCAGGGAGTGACCGGTCAGCGCCTTGGTCGCCGAGATCGGCGGGCACTTCTCGCCGCTTCCGAACACCCTGCGGAGTGCGTCGATCTCCGGCGGATCGCCGGCCGGCGTCGATGTCGCGTGCGGATTGATGTAGTCGACCTTGGTCTTCACGGTCGACATCGCCATGCGCATGCAGCGCTCGGCGCCCTCGCCTGATGGCGCGACCATGTCGTAGCCGTCGGACGTCGCGCCGTAGCCGACGATCTCGCCGTAAATGCGCGCGCCACGCGCCTTGGCATGCTCGAGCTCTTCCAGCACCAGCACGCCGGCGCCGCCGGCAATCACGAAGCCGTCGCGGTTGACGTCGTAGGGACGCGAGGCCGTGGCGGGCGTGTCGTTGTACTTCGAGGACATCGCGCCCATGGCGTCGAACAGCACCGAGAGCGACCAGTCCAGCTCCTCGCAGCCGCCAGCGAAGATGACGTCCTGCTTGCCGATCTGGATCGTCTCATAGGCGTTGCCGACGCAATGGTTCGAGGTGGCGCAGGCCGACGAGATCGAATAGTTCACGCCCTTGATCTTGAACCAGGTCGCAAGCGTTGCGGACGCCGTGGAGGACATCGCCTTCGGCACGGCAAACGGCCCGACGCGCTTCGGTCCCTTGGTGCGAGTGATGTCGGCGGCCTCGACGATGGTGCGCGCGGACGGACCGCCGGAGCCCATGATGATGCCGGTGCGAATGTTGGAAATTTCGTCAGGCGAAAGACCGGAATCCTGGATCGCCTGTTCCATCGCGACGTGATTCCACGCCGCGCCCTGACCGAGGAAACGCATTGCGCGGCGGTCGACCATCGTCGAAGGATCGAGCGTCGGCGCACCTTGCACCTGCGAACGGAAGCCGAGCTCGGCATATTTCTCAGCCCGCGAAATGCCCGACTTCGCCTCGTGAAGGCTCGCAAGCACTTCCTGGGTGTTGTTTCCGATGGAGGAGACAATGCCCATCCCGGTGACCACAACCCGCCTCATGACAGCCTCGCCTCAATCGTTGTCTTCGTGGTGATGCGCTCAGCCCAGGCTCGTGCCCTGCTTGAACAGGCCGACCTTCAGATCCTTCGCGCGATAGATAATCTGGTCATCGACCGAAAGCCATCCGTCGGCGATACCGAGCACTAGCTTTGAACGCATCACGCGCTTGATATCGATGTTGTACACAACCTTGCGGGCCTCCGGCAGCACCTGGCCGCTGAACTTCAGCTCATTCAGGCCAAGTGCGCGACCGCGACCTTCACCGCCGCTCCAGCCCAGATAAAAGCCGACCATTTGCCACAGCGCATCGAGCCCGAGGCAGCCGGGCATCACCGGATCGTTCTTGAAGTGGCAGCCGAAAAACCAGAGGTCGGGCTTCACGTCGAGCTCGGCGCGCACCACCCCCTTGCCGAATTCACCGCCGGTCTCGCTGATGTCCGTAATGCGGTCGAACATCAGCATCGGCGGCAGCGGCAATTGCGCATTGCCAGGGCCGAACATCTCGCCGCGGGCACATGCCAGCAGATCTTCATATTCGTAACCGTTGCGCCTGTTCAGCATGCGGAAGCCTTTGTGTTCAAACCCCGATTGAGCGGCGTTTCCGGCGAAAATGGGCCCCATCCTCTTCGAAAAGCAACATCTGTTGCCATTGTCAGACGAGAATACCGAAGGACCCGGATGGATAGCGAGCGGCCTTCAATGCCGGGCCGCGCCAAATCGGTTAAGCGGAACCGCGGGCTCTCTAACACAGGCTATTTCGGGTAGCAAAGCGCTCTCATGAAGGTAAAATGACGGGGGCCGGGCGCGGTTCCCCTGCTAATTAGAACCACTCTAGTTGCGAGAAACTTGCATCTGCATCTATCTCTCCATATATGTTTGAGAACCACAGTGTTCACGCGTGCCCGAAGCTGGAAATGAACGAAAATAACGCGCCCCATCGCGACGAAGAGGCCCACGCGGCGGCTCTTATGTCCGGCCGCCAGCCGGCTTTGACCGGTTGCCCGTGGCACGACGTCAACGAAATGCTCCAGTCCGCGGGGCTTCGTCCGACGCGCCAGCGCATGGCGCTCGGCTGGCTCCTGTTCGGCAAGGGTGCACGTCATCTCACGGCCGAAATGCTCTACGAAGAAGCGACGCTGGCCAAGGTGCCGGTCTCGCTGGCGACCGTCTACAACACGCTGAACCAGCTCACCGACGCCGGTCTGCTGCGTCAGGTCAGCGTCGACGGCACCAAGACCTATTTCGACACCAACGTCACGACCCACCATCACTACTACCTCGAGAACAGCCACGAGCTGGTCGACATCGAGGATCCGCATCTGGCGCTGTCCAAGATGCCGGAGGTGCCGGCGGGTTACGAGATCGCCCGCATCGACATGGTCGTACGGCTGCGCAAGAAGCGCTGAGCATCGAATCTCGCGTCGTCCCGGCGAAGGCCGGGACCCATACCGCGTGATTTATCGGTAGACACAGCTATCTGTACCGCGGGACGACTGTGTAACCACCAGTCTTCCTCAAACTACTGCGTGTGGTTATGGGTCCCGGCCTTCGCCGGGACGACAACCAGATCAGTTCACCTGCTCGTCCGAGTAGACGCCCCAGAGGCGCTCCTGCTGGATCCAGCCGTCAAAGCCGTTGCCGAGGACGTGACACCAGTTTGCGGTGCACTTCTTCACCTGGGTGACGACGCCGGCCTGGAGCCTGGCCGCAACCGCGCTGTCGGGATCGGCGCGATCGTAGATCGGCGCGAGGTCGTTCTTGTGCTTCATGGTGACGACAGCGGTACGGCGGCCCGACAGCAGCGAGTGATAGACCCAGCCCTCGGCGCCCTCGGAATCGCGGACCCGACGCCAGTTCTCGAACTCGGCGGTGATTTCGACCGGCAGGCCGGAGCGGGTGTAGACCCAGGCGACGTCATTGTCCTTGGTCGGGCCGGCGCGGACGTTGACGTGATCCGATTTCAGGCTGACGTAGCGCGGCACCGGGAGGCCCGAGGCCGTCTGAGGGGTGTTGTCCTTCGCCGAATGCCCGGGACTGACCGAAGCGCTCAACCAGGTGCAAACGAGCGCCATCACCGAACAAAAACGCCCCAACGCCATCAACCCGTCTCCTGTCGAAGGTCCGGCCGAGCCGGGCCCTCACCCCAAATTCCAAAACCAGGCCGCTGCCGCCCCTGACCCGCCGCACGCGGGTGTTCCCGAGCTCTTTGCCCGTGGTTCTTGTCTTGGCCCGGCCTTCTGCTAGAGAGGACGGACGTCTGAACAACCGGTTTGTCCCGATTTTCCGGCCGGAAATGTCGGGAGAGCTTGAAGGAAACGCCGGGGACGACACGGCAAAGGCAGTGTCGAACAACCGGGTTAATGAGGCCTCAACGGCCGGCCTTTGGTGACAGAGGCGGCTCGCAACGCCTCATGAGGGCAGGACATGTCGGTGAAGAAAAAGCCCCTCGTCGTGGTGACGCGCAAGCTTCCGGACTCGATTGAGACCCGGATGCGCGAGCTGTTCGACGCGCGGATCAATCTCGACGACGCGCCGATGTCGCCCGAGCAGATCGCGGAAGCCGCCCGCACCGCGGACGTGCTGGTTCCGACCGTGACCGATCACATCTCCGCCGACATCGTCAATCAGCCCGACTGCAGGCTGAAACTGATCGCGAATTTCGGCAACGGCGTCGACAACATCGATGTCGAGGCCGCGCATGCCCGCGGCATCACCGTCACCAACACGCCGAAAGTTCTGACCGAAGACACCGCCGACATGACCATGGCGCTGATCCTCGCCGTGCCCAGGCGGATGATCGAAGGCGCCTCGATCCTGACGGAAGGAAAACCCTGGCCGGGCTGGTCGCCGACCTGGATGCTCGGTCATCGCATCGGCGGAAAGCGCCTCGGCATCATCGGCATGGGCCGCATCGGCCAGGCGGTCGCACGCCGCGCCCGCGCCTTCGGCTTGCAGATCCACTATCACAACCGCCGGCCGGTGGCGCCGAAGATCGCGGAAGAGCTGGGCGCGACCTATTGGGAAAGCCTCGACCAGATGCTGGCGCGGATGGACATCATCTCCGTGAACTGTCCGCACACGCCGGCGACCTACCATCTGCTGTCGGCGCGCCGGCTGAAGCTGATCCGCAAGGACGCCTACATCGTCAACACCGCGCGCGGCGGGGTCACCGACGAGGACACGCTGATCAAGCTGATCGAAGGCGGCGAGATCGGCGGCGCCGGCCTCGATGTCTACGAGCACGAGCCCGCGGTGAACCCGAAGCTGGTGCGGCTCGCCAAGGCCGGCAAGGTGACGCTGCTGCCGCATATGGGCTCGGCCACGATCGAGGGCCGCGTCGAGATGGGCGAGAAGGTGATCATCAACATCCGCACCTTCCTCGACGCGCACAAGCCACCGGATCGCGTGCTGCCGAGCATGCTCTGAGAGTTCGGTGTCTCAGCGCGTTTCGCGCTTGCGCCTGTCGGCGACGAAATCGATGAAGGCCCGCAACGCCGGCGGCGTCTGGCGCCGGCTTGGATAATACAGGAACGGTCCGGAAAACGGCTCGCACCAATCCTGGAGCAGGCTGACCAGCGCGCCTGACTTCAGGGCTTCGCCGACATAACCATCAAGCGTCGCCCAGATACCGGCACCGTCGAGCGCAGCGCGCATGGAAAGACCCATGTTGGTCGAGATCAGCTTTGCAGGCGGATTGACCTTCACCAACTGACCGGCCTTCTCGAACTCCAGATCATGCATGACACCGCTGGAGTATCTGGCGCGGATGCAATCGTGGTCGAGCAGATCCTTCGGATGCTCAGGCTTGCCGCGGCGCGCGAGGTAATCGGGCGAAGCGACCACGACATAGCTCTGCGGGCCGCTCAGCGAGATCGCGACCATGTCCTGCGCGAGATGCTCGCCATAACGCACGCCGGCATCGAAGCCCGCGCTGACGATGTCCACGAACCCGCTCTCGGAGACAATGTCGAGGTCCACCTGCGGATAGTCCTTGAGGAACGGCCCGATCATCGGCGCCAGCACGAGATCGACCGCGGGCGGCGGCGCGTTGATGCGCAGCCGGCCCGAGGCCACTTCGCGCAGGCCGCGGACCTGATCCAGGGCGTCACCGACATCGCGCAGCGCCGGCGCCACGCGCGACAGCAGCAGCTCGCCTGCCTCGGTCAGGGCGACGCTGCGGGTGGTGCGGTTCATCAGGCGGACGCCGAGGCGCTCCTCCAGATCCCGAAGCCGCTGGCTAAGGCTCGACACCGACACACGAATTTCGACCGCCGCGCGCCGGAAATTGCGGGTGCGGGCAACCGCCACGAAGACGTCGAGATCACGCAGGTCGGGTTCAGCCATTGTTCGCTAATGTGAACAAGCCATTCTCGATTGTCCAGCTTATCGGCGCAATCGATCAGGCGCATATCAGGCCTCGTCACGCGGCGCAGTCAGCGCCTTTTCGAGGAGAGCCACCATGGAACAGCGCAAACTCGGTTCAACCGGTCCCACCGTCTCCGGTCTCGGTCTCGGGTGCATGGGCATGTCCGAGGTCTACGGCCCCGCCGATCGGGGCGAGAGCATCGCCACGATCCACGCGGCGCTGGATGCCGGCATCACCCTGGTCGACACCGGCGATTTCTACGCCATGGGCCACAATGAAATGCTGGTGCGCGAAGCGCTCAAGGACGTGCCGCGCGAAAAAGTGCAGATCAGCGTGAAATTCGGCGCGCTGCGCGGTCCTGCCGGCGAATTCACCGGCATGGACACGAGGCCGGCCGCAACGAGGAACTTCCTCGCCTATTCGCTGCAGCGGCTCGGCACCGACTACATCGACATCTACCGTCCAGCGCGGCTCGATCCCAACATCCCGATCGAGGAGACCATCGGCGGAATCGCCGATCTCGTGAAGGCCGGCTACGTCAAACATATCGGCCTGTCCGAGGTTGGCTCCGACACCATCCGCCGCGCGCATGCCGTGCACCCGATCGCCGATCTCCAGATCGAATATTCGCTGATCGAGCGCGGCATCGAACGCGACATCCTGAAGACCTGCCGCGAGCTCGGCATCGGCATCACGGCTTACGGCGTGCTGGCGCGCGGCCTGATCAGCGGCCACTGGTCGAAAGACGCCGGCAAGACAGGCAAGGACTACCGGCTGATGACGCCGCGCTTCCAGGGATCGAATCTCGATGCCAATCTCGCGTTGGTGGAGCAGCTGCGCGCTATCGCCGCCGAGATTGGTGCGACGCCGGCGCAGGTCGCGATCGCCTGGGTGGCGGCGCAAGGGAAAGAGATCGTGCCGCTGGTCGGCGCCCGCACCCGCAACCGGCTCAGCGAGGCACTTGGTGCGGCCAAGGTCACTCTGACGCCGGCTCATCTCGCGGTGCTGGCAAAGGCATTCCCGCCCGATGTCGCCGCCGGTACGCGTTACGCGGCCGAGCAGATGGCGCATCTCGACAGCGAGAAGCCGGCCACAATTTAACGGCTGCGATCAGGGCGATGGGCGCTCAAGTCGGTCACGACCGGCCCATCGCCATTGAGCGGATTCGCCGGATCGCGCGCGTAACGCAGCGTCTCGAAGCGCATCGCGCGCGCATCGATCATCAGGAGGCGGCCAACCAGGCCGTCGCCAAAGCCGACGATCTCGCGGATCGCCTCCAGCGCCATCATCGAGCCCATCACGCCCGCGAGCGCGCCCATGACGCCGGCTTCCGCGCACGCCGGCACGGTCCCGGGCGGCGGCGCCTCCGGGAACAGGCAGCGATAGGTCGGATTGAACTCGCCCTGCTCGTTCTTCTCATGGGCGCGGATGGTGGTCAGCGAACCATCGAAGGTGCCGAGCGCCGCCGTGATCAGCGGTCTCTTGGCGAAGAAGCAGGCGTCCGAGGCCAGATAGCGGGTCGAGAAATTGTCGGAGCCGTCGAGCACGAGGTCATAGTCGCCGATCAGCGACAGCGCATTGTCGGCATTGAGCCAGGTGGCGTGGCCGACGAAGCGGACATGCGGATTGAGCGCCGTGATCCGTTCGGCCGCGCTCTCGACCTTGTGCCGGCCGATATCGGGCGTGGTGTGAATGACCTGGCGCTGGAGGTTCGATAGCGACACCACATCGTCATCGACCACGCCGAGCGTGCCGATCCCTGCCGCAGCCAGATACATCAGGGCCGGCGCGCCGAGCCCGCCAGCGCCGATCACCAGCACGGAGGCCCGCTTCAGCGCAGCCTGGCCGGGGCCACCGACATCGCGCAGCACAATATGGCGGGCATAACGTTCGAGTTCGTCCGGGCTCAGCATCGTTATCCTTCCAGATCCTCCCCTCATGGTGAGGAGCTAGACCTCTCCTGCCGGTCTGAACCACCGCAACATTGTTCGCGACCAACGAGATGTGCTTCAATGGCATTGCGTTCAATGGGCTGGCTGGATTTGTCATGAGATCGATGCTTGCGGCAACACTGATGTTTGCGGCTGCGACAGGCGCGAACGCCCAGATGACGACACCGCAGATTCCCGGCACCAAGCCGAAGCCGGTCCAGACCGTTCCGATCCGGCCTCCTGCGTTGCAGACGCCGGCTGCGACGGCCGATGCCATGGCGCAGGCGGAGCGGCTGTCGCTGCAGTCCGACCTCGCCTGGGTCGGCCAATATAACGGCGCCATCACCGGCGACGTCAGCGCGCGCCTGGTCGAGGCAATCAAGGAGTATCAGAAGGCCAAGGGCGGCAAGCCGACTGGCGTGCTCAATCCGCAGGAACGCGCCGCGCTCGCCGAGACCGCGCGCCGCAAGCAGGAGAGCGTCGGCTGGAAGATCGTGACGGAGATGACCAGCGGCGCGCGGCTTGGCATTCCCTCAAAACTGGTGCCACAGCAGGCGACCGACGCAACCGGCTCGAAATGGACCTCGCCGACCGGCACGGTGCAGGTGCTGCTCAGCCGCCGCAAGGAGACGAACCCGACCACCGCCAAGCTTGCCGAAGCGGAGAAGAAGGAGCCGGGTCGCAAGGTCGACTACACCGTGGTGAAGCCCGACTTCTTCGTGCTGTCGGGTTTGCAGGGCCTCAAGAAATTTTACGTGCGCGGCACCTCTAGGGGCGATGAAGTCCGCATCATGACGATCCTCTACGATCAGGCGACCGAGAACACGGTCGAGCCGGTCGTGATCGCGATGTCGAGCGCGTTCAATGCATTTCCGTCGGGACCACAGGCCGGGCCGCCGCCACGCAAGACCGTCGAATATGGCACCGGACTCGTCGTCAGCGACGATGGCGCGATCGTCACCGACCGCCTCGTCACTGATTCCTGTCTCGCAATCACGGTCGCCGGCTACGGCGGTGCCGACCGCCTCGCCGAGGACCGGGAACACGACCTCGCGCTGCTACATATCTACGGCGCCCGCGGCCTGAAGCCGTTCAGCCTCGCCGCCGGCGCGGCGAAGACGGGTGTCGATATCATCGGTATCGCGGATCCGCAGAGCCAGGGCGGAGCCGCCGTTGCGTCGAGCCTCAAGGCCGCGCTGGCATCCGTCGGTGGCGGCGATTCCCCGCTCTCACCGCCGCCCGCGGTCGGATTTTCCGGCAGCGCCGCCATCGACGGCGACGGCAAGTTCGCCGGCCTCGCACTGTTGAAGCCGGCGATGGTTGCGGGCCCCGCGACATCGGTGCCGGCGTCGCAGGCAATCATGGTCTCTGCGGAGACGGTGCGCGATTTCCTGAAGGCGAACGCCGTCAGCGCGAACGGCACCTCGACGGATGCGAAAGCCGCCGTCGTGCGTGTGATCTGCGTGCGCAAGTAACTCTCCTGTCCCGGGCGCGATGCGGCATGAAATGCCGCGCCGCTGAACCAGGATCCGTGCATCCACACCGCATGCAACAAGTCGTGGGCCCGGCTCTGGCAGCGCACCGCTGAAGAAGCGCTGCGCTGCGTCGGGGGCACGCGATCTAGCTCAGCCTGAACCTGATACCGGCCTTCGCGAGGCCGCCGGAAATCCCGATCGGCGTGCCGTCTGCACGCCAGCAAGCGGCGCCACTCATGGTGCCGTCGTCATTGAAGGCGATGCCGTTCATGCCGCCGGCGACCGTCGCCACAGGCTGCACCTTGTGGCCGAGGCTCTCGAGCTTCGCGCGCACGCCCTCCGGCACCTTCTGCTCGACTTCGAGTGCATTGCCCTCGGTCCAGACCCGCGGCGCCTCGACTGCTTCCTGCAAGCTCATATCGTGGTCGATCAGATTGACCAGCGCCTGCATCGCACTCGGGAAGATTCGTTTTCCTCCGGGCAAGCCCAGCGCGTAGCGCAGCTTGCCGTCACGCAGCGCCATCATCGGCGACATCGAGGTCGTCACCCGCTTGCCCGGCGCCAGCGACAGGGCGTGGCCTGGACGCGGATCGAACAGGTTCATGTAGTTGTTGGCGATGGCGCCGAGGCCCGGGATCATGATCTTGGCGCCGAACAGATTGTTGATGGTCTGCGTGGTCGCAACCACGTTGCCGAACGCATCGGCCGCCGTCATGTGCGTGGTGTGAGCGCCTTCAAGCTGCGACACGCCGGCGCCCCAGCTCTGCGCCCGCGCCGGATCGATCGCAGCGCGGCGTTCCTCGGCATAAGCTTTTGAGGTCAGCCGCTCCACGGGGACGCCGACATAATCAGGATCGCCGCTGGCCGCGGCGCGATCGGCGAATGCGATCTTCAGGACCTCGGCGAGATAGTGGATCGTTTCCGGCGTGCCGAAGCCAAGGCTACCGATGTCGTAACCCTCCAGGATGTTCAGCATCTGCGCGATATGCACGCCGGAGGCCGCGGGCGGCGGCGGGCCAAAGATGGTCCAGCGGCGGTAATCGGCGCGAATCGGCTGGCGTTCGACGGTCTTGTAACTGGTGAGATCGTTGCGTCGGATGAATCCGCCGGCCTTTTCCATGTAGTCGACGAGGATGTCGCCAAGCGGCCCCTCATAGAGCGCCTGCTCACCGTGGTCGGCGATATGCCGCAAGGTCTCTGCATATTCGGCCTGCACCACGCGCTCGCCGATCTTGAGCGGCTCGTCGTCTGGCAGATAGATCGCCGCGATCGGCTTGTCCTTGCGCATCTCGGCGGCGCTCTCGCTGATGCATTCGTGCAGATAGGGTGTCGCCGCATAGCCGCGCGCGGCGTGCTTGATCGCGGGCTGCATGACGTCGACAAGGCTCATGGTGCCGAAGCGCCGCAGCGTCTCGCACCAGGCTTTCAGCGAACCCGGTGTAGCGACCGCCTTTGGGCCGTTGAGATTTTCATTGCCGACGGTGTCGAACACGTCATGCGCGGAACCCGGCGTGGGGATGTAGCTAGTGTCAAGCACCGCCCCGGGCACGGTGCTCTGCCCGTCGATGAAACGATGGCTGCCGTCGGCGAGCCGGATGTGCGCCATGCCACCGCCGATGATGCCAACCATCATCGGCTCGACCACGGTCAGCGTGAATAGGGTCGCGATCGCGGCCTCGATGGCGTTGCCGCCGGCGGCCAGCATCTCCGCGCCGGCGCTCGAGGCCAGTGGATGGTTGCTGACCACCATGCCGCGGCTCGATACCGCGGGCATCTTCTGGCATTCAAAATTCGTCGTCGTCCGGTCGCGCCAGTTTCCGCCCATGCCGCTTGTCCCTATTTATTCGCGACGGCAAGCACAGCACACGTACGAGTACGGGTCCAGTAATGGTACGGATTCGCTGGTATTCCCGATTCCGCCATCATCGTTACTGCTGATTCGGACCTCCGCGATCCCCTTTGGATCGGGCCGGCACGTCCTGAGCGAGAAGAGCTCAGCATCGAGATCGATGCACGTTCGCGTGGCGTTATCCCGAGACCCAAGCACTCCAAAGGATTGATCTTCAATGCACACGATCGTACTGGCCACCCAAAAGGGTGGCAGCGGGAAGAGCACGCTCGCCGTCGGCCTCGCGCTGGCAGCCAAGCAGGCCGGCTTCACCGTCCGCCTGATCGAAACCGACCCGCAGGGCACACTGTCCAACTGGCAGCGCCGCCGCACTACAGATGATCTCGTCGTCGAGCCGATCTATCACGCCGCCAACATCGAGCCGCGCCTGAAGATGCTGGCCGACAGCGGCCTCCAGCTCGCGATCGTCGATACCGCCGCCGGCCTAAGCGCCGCGACCACCGCTGCGATCCGCCATTGCGACCTCTGCCTGATCCCGGCCCGCCCGAGTGCTGCCGACATCGAGGCGACCATTTCGACGCTGAGCGTGGCGCGCGCCTGGAAGCGGCCTTACAGCTTCGTGCTGAACCAGACGCCGATCCGCGGCCAGCGCATCGATAACGCTGCCAACACCCTCGCCGAGGAAGCAGCCCTCGATCTCGCCGAGGTGCTCGCGCGTCCCCTGATCGTGATGCGCAACGACCACCAGGATTCGCTCGCAAGCGGCCTTGCGGTCAGCGAGTTTGCGCCGAACGGCAAATCGACCGAGGAGATCCGCGGCCTTTGGCATTGGATCGAGACCCGGCTCGAGCTCGCCGCCCCCACCAATGTCTTGATCGACCAGGTTATCGCGGCCGCGGACGGAATGTTGCACGTCGCCGCCGAGCTTGCGGCCGACGAGACCACGACACTGGCGTCCTGAGCGGGCAATCGCTCAGACGGCAGCCGGCCCTTCACCATCCGGAAGGACCTTAGCGACGAAGCAATCCGGCCACCAGCCCGGCCGGATTGCTTCGCTTCGCGCTTGTGAGAACGCTCTATCGTGCCGTCATTGCGAGGAGCCCTTGCGACGAAGCAATCCAGATTGTTTCGTCGGAAAGATTCTGGCTTGCTTCGCTGCGCTCGCAATGACGATCGTGGTGGGCTCGTCATCCTCGCAGAAGCTCGCGGCCTCTGGGTTACGAGCCTGATTTTCACTTCTGACATTTCGGACACCAGAAGGTCGACCGGCCGTTCTGCGTAAAACGCTTCACTGTGCCGCCGCATCGCGGCGTGCTGCATTTCTCGCCCTCGCGGTCATAGACCTTGAACGAGTGCTGGAAATAGCCGAGCTCGCCGGAGGTCTGACGGTGGTCGCGCAATGATGATCCGCCGGCCTTGATCGCGTCATTCAACACGGTGTGGATCGCGCCGACCAATCGCTTTGCGTGGTCCGTCGTCTCGCCCTTTTTTGTCGACAGCGTCGCGGCGATCCGGCGCGGCGACAGATGCGAACGATGCAGGGCTTCGCAGACATAGATATTGCCGAGCCCGGCGACCACGCGCTGATCGAGCAGCGCGGCTTTCAGGCTCGTGGTCTTGCCGGCGCAGGACCGCGCCAGCATCGCGGCGTCGAATTCGTTGCCGAGCGGCTCGGGGCCGAGCCCGCGCAGCAGCGGCTCCTCGTCAAGGGCACTGCGCGCGATCACTTTCATGTAGCCGAAGCGGCGCGGATCGTTGAAGATGATGTCGGCGCCGGAGGACATCCGAAACAGCACGTGATCGTGCGTGGAGTCCTTGGCTCGCGGATAGTGAAACTCGCCGGGCGCCGCCTCGTTGTCCGGCTTGATGACGCGAAACGAGCCTGACATGCCCAGATGCATCAACAGCACGTCGCCGGAGGCGAGATCGGCCATGAGATATTTTGCACGGCGCCCGAGCCCGGTGACGACCTGCCCCTTCAGTCGGGCCACGAAATCCGGCTGGAAGGGAAAGCGCAAATCCGGCCTGCGGGCCTCCGCGACGAGGATTTTCGCACCCTCCATGACAGGCTGAAGGCCGCGGCGGACGGTCTCGACTTCGGGCAATTCGGGCATGGTCAGGCATTCACCTTATCAGGGCGGTGTGATAGCGCCATTGCGGCGGGCGCGCTATGGTCCGCCTCGTGGAGTAGAGTAATGGATCGGCCGGGCGAAACCACGCATTTTGGCTTCAGGGACGTTCCCCTGGGCGACAAGCAGACGCTGGTGAACGATGTGTTTCACAGGGTGGCGTCGCGCTATGATTTGATGAACGATTTGATGTCCGGCGGACTGCACCGGGTCTGGAAGGACATCATGATCACCGCGCTCGACCCACCACGAGGCGACCGGCCGTTCGCGCTGCTCGACGTTGCCGGCGGCACCGGCGACATCTCGTTCCGCGCCGCCAAGGCCGCAGGAGCGGGCTTCCGTGCCATCGTCTGCGACATCAACACCGAGATGCTGGCGGTGGGCCGCGAGCGTGCCGCAAAGCGGCATCTCGATACCCGGGTCGATTTCGTCGAGGGTAATGCCGAAGCGCTCGCCTTCGCCGATCGCAGCTTCGACGCATATACGATCGCTTTCGGCATTCGCAACGTGCCGCGGATCGATCTCGCACTGGCCGAGGCCTATCGCGTGCTCAAACCAGGCAGCCGCTTCCTCTGTCTGGAATTCTCCACCGTCGAGATGCCCGGGCTCGACCGCCTTTATGACCTGTTCTCGTTCAAGGTGATCCCGCCGCTCGGCCGCATGATCACGGGTGACGCCGAGTCCTACCAATATCTGGTCGAGTCGATCCGCAAATTCCCAAGACCCAACGCCTTCGCCGACATGATCCGCGACGCCGGCTTCGCCCGCGTGAACTGGCAGATATTGTCCGGCGGCATCGTCGCACTGCATTCGGGCTGGCGTTTGTGATCTCTGCCATAACCCATAGTGCGCGCCTGATGCGCGCCGCGTTCGTATTCGCGCGCGAGGGCGTGTTCGGCGCCGTCGATCCGAGCCTGGTGCCGCCGCACGGACAGCTCGCGCTGAAACTTGCGCGCCTGATCGAGCGGCGCGGTCCCAAGCATGGCCCGCGGCTGTCGCGCGCGCTTACCCGGATGGGCCCGGCATATCTCAAACTCGGACAATTTCTGGCGACCCGCCCCGACGTCGTCGGCGTCCTCATGGCGCGCGACCTTGAGAGCCTTCAGGACCGCCTGCCGCCGTTCTCGCAAGCCGAAGCGGAAGTTGCGATCGCGACCTCGCTGGAACGGCCGCTGACCGATGTGTTCGCGAGCCTTAGTGCGCCGGTCGCAGCCGCCTCGATCGCACAGGTGCATCGCGGCGAAGTCGTGCGCGACGGCATCCGCAAGGCCGTCGCCGTGAAAGTGCTGCGCCCCAACGTGGCCGCACGCTTCCGCCGCGACCTCTCCGACTTCTTTTTCGTCGCACACAAGGCCGAATCCTATTCGTCCGAGGCGCGGCGCCTGCGCCTCATCGAGGTCATCAACACCATGTCGCGTTCGGTCGCGATGGAGATGGACCTGCGCCTCGAGGCCGCGGCGCTGTCGGAGATGGCGGAGAACACGCGCGACGATCCTGATTTCCGCGTGCCGACCGTGGATTGGGACCGTACCACGCATAACGTGCTGACCATGGAGTGGATCGACGGCATCGCGCTGAACGATCACAAGCGCCTCGCAGAGTCGCAGGTCGACCTGCCCGATCTCGGCCGCAAGGTGATTCAAAGCTTCCTGCGCCACGCGTTGCGCGACGGCTTTTTCCATGCCGACATGCATCCGGGCAATCTGTTCCTGGATGACGCGGGTCGCCTCGTCGCGGTTGATTTCGGCATCATGGGCCGGCTCGGAATGAAGGAGCGGCGCTTCCTCGCCGAAATCCTGCTCGGCTTCATCACCCGCGACTATCGCCGCGTCGCGGAAGTGCATTTCGAAGCGGGTTACGTGCCCGCGCATCACTCGGTCGAGAACTTCGCGCAAGCGATCCGCGCCATCGGCGAGCCCATTCACAACCGCACGGCGGAAGAGATCTCGATGGCGCGGCTGCTGACGCTGCTGCTCGAGGTCACCGGCCTGTTCGACATGACCACGCGGCCCGAGCTGATCCTGCTGCAGAAGACCATGGTGGTGGTCGAGGGCGTGGCGCGCGGCTTCGATCCCAAGCTCGACATCTGGAAGGTCGCCGACCCCGTGGTGCGGGAATGGATTGAGCGCAATCTCGGACCGATCGGCCGGGTCCAGGGCGCGATTGCGGGGGGCGGCGATCTCGCGCGCATCCTGATGCGTCTGCCCGACATCGCCGAGCGCTCGGTTGCGGTGCTCGAGCAGCTCGAGACCATGACGCGGGATGGCATCCGGCTGTCGCCGGAGAGCATCGCGGCGATGGGCCGCAGTGAGGGTCGCAAGAACCGTTGGCGCACCGTGGCGCTTTGGATCATCGCTGCGACCTTCATCGGCATCCTGATCGCCGTCCGGAATCTTTGATTGCAGTGCAATCATACAAATGATAGCATCGCTATCATTTGTGCTGGAGGAGCCTCATGGCGAGCCTGACCATTCGCAAGCTCGATGAAGGCATCAAAACTTACCTCAGGCTGCGCTCGGCCAAGAACCGCAGGTCGGTCGAGGAAGAGGTCCGGGTTATCCTCGGGGAGCTGATCGAAGGCCGTGAGGAGCCCCTGACGCCGTTCACGGCGCCGCCCGCGGCCTCCCCCACCCCGATGTCCCAACGCACCGGTGCCGTTCCAGAAGCCAGCGTCACCCTGATCATCGGCGGCGGGATCGCGGCCTACAAATCGCTCGACCTGATCCGAAGGCTCAAGGAGCGGCGGATCGAGGTCCGCTGCGTGCTGACCAAGGCGGCGCAGCAATTCGTCACGCCGCTGGCCGTGAGCGCGCTCTCGCATGAGCGCGTCTACACCGACCTGTTCGATCCCCAGAGCGAGTTCGACGCCGGTCATATCCGGCTGGCGCGCGAGTGCGACCTGATCATCGTGGCGCCTGCGACCGCCGATTTGATGGCCAAGATAGCCAACGGCCATGCCGACGATCTCGCCAGCGCCATCCTGCTCGCGACCAACCGCAAGGTCCTGCTCGCGCCGGCGATGAACCCGCTGATGTGGAACAACGCGGCGACACGGCGCAATGTCGCGCAGCTTCAACGCGATGCCGTGATGCTGATCGGGCCGAATTCCGGCGAGATGGCGGAAGCCGGTGAAGCCGGCATGGGCCGCATGTCCGAGGCGATCGAAATCGCGGTCGCCGCCGAGCGCCTGCTGCGGCCGCCAGTGCCGCGCCCACTCGCCGGCAAGCGCGTGCTGATCACCGCGGGTCCGACCCATGAGCCGATCGATCCGGTGCGCTACATCGCCAATCGATCCTCCGGCAAGCAGGGCTTTGCCATCGCCGCCGCCGCACAGGCTGCGGGCGCCGAGGTGATCCTGGTCAGCGGCCCGGTCGATCTCAGCGATCCCCAGGGCGTGACGGTCAAGCATGTGGAATCGGCACGGCAGATGCTGGAGCAGGTGCAGGCCGCGCTCCCCGCTGACATCGCGATCTTCGCCGCCGCCGTCGCCGACTGGCGGGTCGCCAATGAAGGCGAGCAGAAGCTGAAGAAGACCTCGGCCGGCATGCCGCCGCTCGAGCTGGTCGAGAACCCCGACATTCTCGCGACGATTGCCAGGCTGACCGACAAGCGTCCGCCGCTGGTGATCGGCTTTGCCGCCGAGACCGAGCACCTCATCGACAACGCCAAGTCGAAGCTTGCCCGCAAGGGCTGCGACTGGATTGTCGCCAACGACGTCTCCCCCGCAACAGGCGTGATGGGCGGGGACCGCAACACCGTGCACCTCATCAGCCGCAAGAAAGGTGAGAAGCACGATGAGAAGGATGGCGAGATTGCAGTTGATTCCTGGCCGGCGATGACCAAGGAACAGGTCGCCATCGAACTGGTCGCGCATATCGCAAAGAGCGTGACCGGCAAATCCCGGGAGCCCACATCTTGAGCACCAAAGTCACGGTCGAACTGCAGCGCCTGCTCCATGTGGAGGGGCTGCCGCTGCCGGCCTATCAGACCAATGATGCCGCCGGTCTCGACCTGATGGCGGCGGTGGCCGAGAACGAGCCGCTGACGCTGGCGCCCGGCCAATACGCGCTGGTGCCGACGGGCCTCGCGATCGCACTGCCGCCCGGCTACGAGGCGCAGGTGCGGCCGCGTTCGGGCCTTGCGGCCAAGCACGGCGTCACCGTGCTGAACTCACCGGGCACGATCGATGCGGACTATCGCGGCGAGATCAAGGTGATCCTGATCAACCACGGCCAGACCGCCTTCGTGGTCAAGCGCGGCGAGCGCATCGCGCAGATGGTGATCGCGCCAATGGTGCAGGCCGCGCTGGTTCCCGTCGCGACATTGTCGCCGACCGACCGCGGCGCCGGCGGATTCGGCTCGACGGGTCGTTAAACGCACGGCAATTCCCGCCCAATCACCCGAGGAACTACGTGAACTGGAACACCGCGCCCCGCATTTTTTTGGGACCGGCTTTGCGTTCACGATCTGGACTCTTACCGGTGGAGTCACGGTGAGGGTATTGTCGTTTGATTCGCGCGCGACGGGGGTCGCCGCGCGCAAATTCGTGCGATCTTGGGGCAACTATGTCAGGCGTGATCGTGTCGATGCGTCGGACGCTGCTGTCGTGCACATCGCTCGTGCGCAACGGCTTGTTGGGAAGCGCTCTCGCGGCGCTGCTGCCGGCTGCGCCGGCTGAGGCCGCCGACCTCGTCGACACACTCTCAACGTTGCTGGATTTCAACCGGCAGGAGCTCGCGGTGCTGGCCACCGCGCTGGCCCTGCTCGGCTTCTCGGTGGTCGCCGCGATCCTCCTGATGCGCACGCGCGTCCGCACCGCGAAGAACGAGGCGCGGCTGCGCGCCCGGATCGGGGAACTTCAGCTCCAGGCCGACCGCTTCGGCGCACTGCTGTTCGCCGAGCCCCAGATCCTGATCTCCTGGCCGGCTGGCGACAATCGCGCGCAGATCTCGGGTGACATCTCCCTGGTGCTGCCGCGGGACTCTTCTCCACAGCGCGTGCTCGCGTTTGGAACCTGGTTGCCGCCGGAACCGGCGCTCCAGATGGATCACGCCGTCGACGCGTTGCGCGACCGCGGCGACGGGTTCCAGCTGACCCTCACCACCGCGCATGGCCACACGCTGGAGGCCATCGGCCGCGCCATCGGTGGCCAGGCCATCGTCAGGATTCGCGAACTCTCGGGGCTTCGCCGCGATCTGGCCGAGACCAATCTGCGTTACAAGGCACTCTCCGACGAGACGGAGATGCTGCGCGGATTCGCGACCGCCGCACCCTGGCCGATCTGGGCCAAGGGCGAGAACGGCGCGCTGGCTTACGCCAACCCCGCCTATGTCCGTGCGACCGAGGCAGCCAGCATCACCGATGCCCAGGAGCGCAAGCTCGAGCTGCTCGACAGCGCCGACCGGACCGCGATGGAGCGCGGACTGAAGGAAACCGCCAATTTCACCTCGCGGCTGCCGATCGTGATCGGCGGCGAGCGGCGCATCTATGACGTGCGCGCCGTCAATGTCGGCGGCGGCAATGTCGGCGTCGCCATCGATGCCAGCGAGGCGGATGCCTTGAGCTCGGCGCTGGTGCGGATGGCGGAAGCGCATCGCCGCACGCTCGACCAGCTCTCCTCCGGCGTTGCCGTGTTCGACGGCCAGCGCCGGCTGGCCTTCTACAACGATTCCTACCGCCAGCTGTGGGACCTCGACCGCACCTTTCTCGACGCCAACCCTGATGATTCCAGCGTGCTCGACAAGCTCCGCTCCTCGCGCAAATTGCCGGAGCAGCCGGACTTCCGCGCCTGGAAGGCCAAGCTGCACGAGGCCTATCGCGCGGTCGAGGCTGCCAAGGACACCTGGTACCTGCCCGATGGGCGCGCGCTCTCCGTCGTCACCACGCCGAACCCGGAAGGCGGCGTCACTTATCTGTTTGACGACGTCACTGAGAGCCTCGAACTCGCCCGCCGCTTCGACGGCATGATCCGCGTCCAGCGCGAGACGCTGGACAGCCTCGCCGAGGGCGTCGCGGTGTTCGGCAGCAACGGCAAGGCGCAGCTGTTCAACCCGGCCTTCGTCCGGATGTGGAAGCTGTCCGCTGACGCCATGCGCGACGAGCCGCACATCCAGACGGTCGAGGGCTGGTGCCATCAGCTGTTCGACGACGCGATCGTCTGGCGCCAGATCCGCGAGGCCGTCACCTCGATCGAGAGCCGCGCCGACGTTCCGCTGAAGCTGGAGCGCAAGGACGGCAGCGTGCTCGACGGCATGATCCGGCCCCTGCACGATGGCGCCACGATGCTGACGTTCCAGGACATCACCGACACCGAGAACGTCGAGCGCGCGCTGCGCGAGCGCAACGAGGCGCTGGAGGCGGCCGACCAGATGAAGGTGGATTTCGTCCACCACGTCTCCTACGAGCTGCGCTCGCCGCTCACCACCATCATCGGCTTCGCGCATTTCCTCAGCGATCCCTCGACCGGGCCGCTGACGCCGAAACAGGCCGAGTATCTCGACTATGTCACCAAATCGACCAATGCGCTGCTGGCGCTGACCAACAACATCCTGGATCTCGCCACCATCGACGCCGGCGCCATGAAGCTGGAACTCGGCCCGGTCGACGTCAGCAAGACCATCGAGCTCGCCGCCGAGGGTCTCCAGGACCGGCTCGCCACCGACCGCATTCGCCTCAAGGTCGAGATCGCGCCCGATGTCGGCAGCTTCACCGGCGACGAGAAGCGTGTGGTGCAGGTGCTCTATAACCTCCTCGCCAACGCCGTCGGGTTTTCTCCACCGGATTCCACCGTCGGCATCAGCGCCCGCCGCACCGAACGCAGTGTGGTCTTCACTGTGACAGATTCCGGGCCTGGAATACCTGCCGACATGAAGGACAAGGTGTTCAACTGGTTCGAAAGCCGCTCGCAGGGTTCGCGTCATCGCGGCGCCGGGCTCGGCCTGTCGCTGGTGCGCTCCTTCGTCGAGCTGCATGGCGGCAATATCCGGGTGGATTCGATCGTGGGCAGGGGCACGGTCGTGATCTGTGATTTCCCGACCGACCAGGCGGCGCATCGCGACGCCGCCGAATGACTGCGCCAGCCACATTTTCCGTCGCGCTCCACAACGAGACGGCCACTGCGCAATTGATGGCCGATCTCGCGCTGCTGATCGGCCCCGGCGATGTCATCACGCTCACCGGCGATCTCGGTGCCGGCAAGACCGCGGCCGCGCGGGCCATGATCCGCTACCTCGCCGGCGATGACGCACTGGAAGTACCGAGCCCGACCTTCACACTGGTGCAGGGCTACGAGCTGCCGCCATTCCCGGTGATGCATGCCGACCTCTACCGCGTCGAGGACGAGAGCGAGCTCGAAGAGATCGGGCTGTCGCCGCTGCCGGAAGCAACCCTCGTCCTGATCGAATGGCCGGAGCGCGCACCGTCGGCGATGCCTCAAGACCGCATCGACATCGCGCTGACGCACCGGCCGGCACTGGGCTCGAATGCACGCGCCGCCGACATCACCGGTCACGGCAAGGCTGCCGCCGCCGTCGCGCGGCTGAAGGCGCTGCGCGAATTCCTCGATGCATCCGGCTACATGGAGGCAACGCGCAAGCGCATGGCGGGCGACGCCTCGACCCGCTCCTATGCGCGGCTGCTGCGCGACGACGAGATCGTTATCCTCATGAATTCTCCGCAGCGCCCGGATGGCGCTGCCATGTACAGCGGAAAATCCTACAGCGCCGCGGTGCATCTCGCCGAAAACATCAAACCGTTCGTTGCCATCGACGAGGGCCTGCGCGCGCAAGGAATCTCCGCGCCCGCGATCCATCATTCCGACCTCGACCACGGATTCCTGATCAGCGAAGACTTCGGCAGCGAAGGCGTGATCGAGGGCGATCCGCCCCACCCGATCGCCGAACGCTACGAAGCCGCGGTCGATTTGCTGGCCGTGCTCCACGGCAAGACGCTGCCGGAAACGCTGCCGCTCGAGGGGCAGACCTACGCCATTCCCGTCTTCGATACCGAGGCGCTGCTGATCGAAATCGGCTTGATGCCGGAATGGTACCTGCCCGATCGCAACGCGCCGCTGGACGACGAGAAGCGCGCCGAGTTTTTCACGATGTGGCGCGAGCTGCTGAAGAAACCGCTGGCGGCGCCGAAGACGTGGATCATCCGCGATTATCACTCGCCGAATCTGATCTGGCTCGGGAATCGCACCGGCATTGAACGCGTCGGCGTGATCGATTTCCAGGACACCGTGCTGGGGCCGCAATCCTATGACGTGGTGTCGCTGCTCCAGGACGCCCGCATCGACGTGCCTGAGGCGATCGAACTGACGCTGCTGTCGCGCTACATCAAGGCGCGCCGCACGAGCGACGCGAGCTTCGACGCGGCCGGCTTCGCCGAGCTCTACGCCATCATGTCGGCGCAGCGGAACACGCGTCTGCTCGGCACCTTCGCCCGCCTCAACCGCCGCGACGGCAAGCCGCATTATCTGCGTCACCAGCCGCGGATCTGGACCTATCTCCAGCGCTCCCTGGCGCATCCCGCGCTCGCCCATCTGCGCGACTGGTATCTCGCCAACGTCCCGCCGCCCCAAAGGCCGGCCCAAGGCTGAACGGCCAATAGAGGCTGAAAAGGCTGATTTGGAACCCGATTTACCGGCTGTTAGCCAAGACGCCGGTAATCTGGGGCCGAGGCAGCCGGATGATTACGGGGCTGGAGCAGGGCAGATGGCGGTGAAGACGGACGAGCGCGGCAACAGCCGGGTTGTTTTCGAGCGCGGGATCGCGGCCCAGATGATGGGTATCGACGGCACCTGGCGGCGCGACTGCACCATGGAGGACGTCTCCGAGAGCGGCGCCAAGCTGACCATCGACGGCTCGGTCGAAGGTCTGCATCTGAAGGAATTTTTTCTGCTGCTGTCGTCCACCGGACTTGCGTATCGGCGCTGCGAGCTTTCCTGGGTCAATGGCGACCAGATCGGCGTCAACTTCCTCAAGCTCGGCGACAAGAAGAAAAAGGCGCGTTCCACATCCATCGGGGCGTAACGGCAACACCCGTCGTACAAGCGTCACGGCAGGTGGTTAAGGCGGTTAAGACGCGGTGCGGTCAGTCGAACCTCGTGTTAGATTGCTGCGAACGCGAAGTCAGTGGGTCTGAGAAAGCGAAGGATGCCCGTCAAACCGACCAAAGCCATGGTGCTCGCCGCAGGGTTCGGCCTGCGCATGCGTCCGTTGACGGACAAGATGCCGAAACCGATGGTTCCGGTGGCCGGCCAGCCACTGCTCGACCACGTGCTCGACAAGCTCGGCCAGGCCGGCGTGAGCGAGGCGGTGGTCAACGTGCACTATCTGCCGGACCAGATCATCGATCACACTGCCTCCCGCCAGCATCCGGGCGTGACCATCTCGGACGAGCGCGACCAGGTGCTCGGCACCGGCGGCGGCGTGGTCAAGGCACTGCCGCTGCTCGGGGACGCACCGTTCTTCCACGTCAATTCCGACACGCTATGGATCGACGGCGTTCGCTCGAACCTGACGCGGCTCGCCGAAAACTTCGATCCTGAGCGTATGGACATCTTGCTGCTGATGGCTCCGACGGCGACCAGCATCGGCTATAGCGGCCGCGGCGATTATGGCATGCTGGCCGACGGCGCCCTGCGCAAGCGCAAGGAAAAAGAGGTCGTTCCATTCGTCTATGCCGGCGCGGCGATCCTGTCGCCGTCGATCTTCGCCGATGCCCCGACGGGCGAGTTCTCGCTGACCAAGATGTTCGACCGTGCCAACGAGCAGGAGCGGCTGTTCGGCCTTCGCCTCGACGGCGTCTGGATGCATGTCGGCACGCCTGATGCCGTCCACGCGGCCGAAGAGGCGTTTCTGGAGAGCGTGGCTTAAGAGTTGCCTCGTCATTCCGGGGCGCGCGTAAGCGCGAACCCGGAATCTCGAGGTTCCGGGCTCGGTGCTGCGCACTGCCCCGGAATGACAGCGGGAGAGCGGGGACTATCCCCCTCCGCCCCATATCCATTTGAGTCCGCCTCCCTATATTGGCGCCTGATTCCCGAATCAGGCAGCTCATGCGCGTTTTCAGCGTTCCTATCTCAGTTCCGCTCCTGCGCACCGTCGTCTCAAGCTTGCTCGACGGCCGGCTCGTCGAGGGCTTTGACGCGCGCAAGGAGCCGGCACGGCTTGCCGATGCCACGCTGTACCTGCCGACACGGCGCGCCATGCGCGTCGTCCGCGAGATCTTCCTCGACGAGATGAAGGCGGATGCGGTCGTGCTGCCGCGCATCGTCGCGCTCGGCGACATCGACGAGGATGAGCTCGCTTTCGCCGATGAGGGCGAACAGTTTTCCGGCGCAACGCCGCTCGACATTCCGCCGCGGCTCGGCGAGCTCGAACGGCGGCTGACACTGGCGCAACTCGTCGCGGCCTGGGCCAAAGGCCCCGTGCTGTCTCCGCTGGTCGTCGGCGGCCCCGCTTCGACCCTGGCACTGGCGTCCGATCTCGCGCGCCTGATCGACGACATGGTCACGCGCGGCGTCGACTGGAGCGCGCTCGATGGCCTGGTGCCTGATATGCTCGACCGGTACTGGCAGCACTCGCTTGAATTCCTGCGCATCGCGCGCATCGCCTGGCCCGGTCATCTCGCCGAAATCAAACGCATCGAGCCCGCTGCCCGCCGCGACCTCCTGATCGATGCCGAAGCCAGGCGGCTGACCGCGCATCCCCTTGGCCCCGTGATCGCGGCCGGTTCGACCGGCTCGATGCCGGCCACGGCAAGATTTCTCCATGCAGTCGCCTCGCTGCCGCATGGCGCCGTGGTGCTGCCCGGCCTCGACACGGATCTCGACGACGATGCATGGCGCAGCATCGGCGGCGTCCGCGACTCGCTCGGCAAGTTCGCGGAGCACCCGGTCTCGAACCATCCGCAATATGCCATGCACGCGCTGCTGGATCGCTTTGGCATCAAGCGCAGCGACGTCGATATCCTCAAGCCTCCGGCGGAAGGCGGCCGCGATCTGCTGGCGTCCGAATCGATGCGGCCGTCGGCCAAGACCGAGATCTGGCACGACCGGTTGAAGCAGCCGGATGTGGCTGCGAAGATTACCGGCGGCATGAAGAACCTCGCGGTTGTCGAAGCTCCCAACCCTGAGATGGAAGCGCTCGCGATCGCCATTGCGATGCGCGAGGCGCGGCATCTCGACAAATCTGCGGCGCTTGTCACGCCCGATCGTGCGCTGGCGCGGCGGGTGATGGCTGCGCTGACACGGTGGGATCTCGCTTTCGACGATTCCGGCGGCGACGTCCTGATGGAAACGTCCGCCGGCGTCTTTGCGCGACTGACAGCGGAGGCTGCGACCAGGGGATTGGAGCCGCCGACGCTGCTCGCAATGCTGAAGCACCCGCTGTGCCGGCTCGGCCGGGCGCCTGGCGCATGGAAGGCGGCGATCGAAAGCCTGGAGCTCGCTTTGTTGCGCGGCACGCGCCCGCCTGCGGCCACCGCCGGGCTGTTGCGCGAATTCAATCGCTTTCGCGAGGACCTGGCAAAGCTGTGGCGCAGCGAGGTCTCCGCGCTGCACAAGGCCGAGCCGCGCGCACGTCTCAAGGCGGAAGACCTCGATCGCATTCAGGCGCTGATCGATGGCCTACGACAAGCCTTGGCGCCGATCGAGAGTCTTGCGTCATCAAAACCGTTTGACTTCGCCGAACTCGCGCATCGGCATCGCGAGATCATGATCGAGCTGTCGCGCGACGAGCAGGGTATCCCCCTGGCGTTCGAGGAGCGCGAAGGCCTCGCGCTCGCGAGCGCCTTCGACGATCTCCTGCGCGGCGGCACGACCAGCGGATTGATAGTCACGCTGCCCGACTACGCAGACGTGTTCCAGACCGCGTTCAGCGATCGCGCGGTGCGGCGGCGGGACAGGCCGGGCGCGCGGCTCCAGATTTACGGCCCGCTGGAATCGCGCCTGATGCAGGCCGACCGCATCATCGTCGGTGGGCTGATCGAGGGCGTCTGGCCACCGGCGCCGCGCATCGATCCGTGGCTGAGCCGACCGATGCGGCACCAGCTCGGCCTCGATCTGCCGGAACGCCGTATCGGCCTCTCCGCGCATGATTTTGCGCAACTGCTCGGTGGCGACGAGGTCATCCTCACCCACTCCGCCAAGGCCGGCGGTGCGCCGGCGGTGGCTTCGCGCTTCCTGCACCGGTTGGAGGCGGTGGCGGGCGATGCGCACTGGAAGGCCGCCATTCGCGCGGGTGAAAAATATGTGCAGTTCGCGGCCGCGCTGGACCAGCCTGACGAGGTGAGGCCTATCAAGCAGCCCGAGCCGCGACCGCCACGCGCGACCCGGCCGCTCAGGATGTCTGTGACTGGGATCGAGGACTGGTTGCGCGATCCCTATACGATCTACGCAAAACACATTTTGCGGCTCGACGCGCTCGATCCCGTCGACATGCCGCTATCGGCCGCCGACCGCGGCTCGGCGATCCATGATGCGCTCGGGGAGTTCACGGAACGCTACGCCAAGGATCTGCCCGATGATCCCGCGCGCGTGCTGCGCGCGATCGGCGAAAAATACTTTGCGCCGCTGATGGAGCGACCCGAGGCGCGGGCGCTGTGGTGGCCGCGCTTCCAGCGCATCGCGCGCTGGTTCGGCGAATGGGAGACGGCGCGGCGCGACGCGATCGAGGCGATCGCCGCGGAAACACGCGGCGAGATTTCGATCTCGCTCGACCAAGGGCGCAGCTTCCGTCTCTCCGCGCGCGCCGACCGCATCGAACGGCGCCAGGGCGGCGGCTATGCCATCCTCGATTACAAGACCGGCCAGCCACCGACCGGCAAGCAGGTCCGCATGGGCCTGTCGCCGCAACTCACGCTGGAAGCCGCGATCCTGCGCGAGGGCGGTTTTCCCGACATCGATGCCGGCGCGTCCGTGAGCCAGCTCGTCTATGTTCGCCTGAGCGGCAACAATCCGCCGGGCGAAGAACGCATTCTCGAGCTCAAGTTCAAGCAAGGCGACGAGCCGCAGCCGCCGGACACCGCGGCTGCTGAGGCCAGGGCCAAGCTCGAGGCGCTGATTCGCGCCTTCGAGGACGAGAACCAGCCCTACACCTCGTTGAACCTGCCGATGTGGACCAACCGCTACGGCGCCTATGACGATCTTGCCCGGATCAAGGAATGGTCCGCGGCCGGCGGATTGGGGATCGAGGAATGGTGAAGGCACCGCGCCCCATCCCGGACGAGGTGCGCGCGCGACAGGCGCGCGCATCGGACCCGACCGCGTCGGCCTTCGTGTCGGCCAATGCCGGCTCGGGCAAGACACATGTGCTGGTGCAGCGGGTGATCCGCCTGCTGCTCGCGGGCGTGCCGCCGGAAAATATCCTCTGCATCACCTTCACCAAGGCGGCTGCCGCCAACATGGCCGAGCGCGTGTTCACCACACTCGGGCCTTGGGTGACGCTCGACGACACGGCACTCGATGCAGCGATCAAGGCGGTCGGCATCCCGCACTCCACTGCAAAATTGCGTCGCGACGCACGGAAGCTATTCGCCTGTGCGCTGGAGACGCCGGGCGGGCTGAAGGTGCAGACCATTCACGCCCTGTGCACCCGCCTGCTTCAGCAGTTTCCGTTCGAGGCCAATGTCCCGGCGCGCTTCGCCGTCATCGATGAGCGCGACCAGACCGACATGATGGAACGCGCCAATCTGAAGGTGCTGCTGGAGGCCGCGCGGGACCCTGACAGCGTGACCGGCCGCGCACTGCTGACCGCGATGGCGAGCGCCGCCGATGTCACCTTCAAGGAGGTGGTCCGCGAGGCCTGCCTGAGCCGCGATCATTTCATGGCATGGACCGATGAAGCCGGCAGCGCGGAGCTGGCCGCCGCGCAGATGGCGGCCGCGCTGGGCGTGGCCGCCAGCGATCGCATCGAGGACGTCGAGACCGAGATTGTCGACGGTCCGTTCCTGCCGCGATCGCGGTGGGACGACATCGCCTTTGCGCTGGAGGATGGCAGCAAGTCCGACAACGACCAGGCCTGCCGGCTTCGCGAGGCGAAGGTGTTTTCCGGCGGCGCGCAGGTCGATGCCTATCTCAGCGTCTTCCTGACTGACGAAAAGCTGCCGCGCAAGGCGGTGCTGACCAAGAAGTTCTGCGATCACAACCCGTCCGTCGCACGCCTGTTCGAGAACGAGGCGCAGCGCGTCGGCGGATTGGTCGAGACGCGTCGCGCGGTGACCCTGCGCGACCGCACCGCAGCGCTGCTGCATATCGCGACTGCTGCCGCCGCAAACTATCGCCGCGAGAAGCAGGAGCGCGGGCTGCTCGACTATGACGACCTCATCGACAAGACGCTGGCGATGCTCGATCGCGTCTCTTCAGGTTGGGTGCATTACAAGCTCGACCGCGGCGTCGATCACGTGCTGATCGACGAAGCCCAGGACACCAGCCCGCGGCAATGGGACATCGTCGCGCATATCATCTCGGAGTTCACGGCCGGCGAAGGCGCGCGAGAAGGCCTGAACCGCACCGTCTTCGCGGTCGGCGACGAGAAGCAGTCGATCTTTTCGTTCCAGGGCGCTCAGCCCCGGGAATTCGACGCGCGCCGGCGCGAGTTGCACCGCAAGTTCATGGCGGCCGGGCTGAAATTCGATCCGGTCGCCTTCACCTATTCCTTCCGCTCCGGCGCCGCGATCCTGCATTCGGTCGACCACGTCTTCCGCGAGCCCGCGATCTACAAGAGCATCCATTCGCTCGAGACCGGTCATCCCCTGCACAATGCACTCGGCGACGCAGGCCCCAGCGTGATCGAGCTGTGGGACCTTGCGGAAGCCGACGACAGGCAGGAGATCGAGGGCTGGCGCGCACCGTTCGACGGCGTCGCCGCCACCAGCCCGGAGGTGAAGCTCGCGCGCCGGATCCAGACCGAGATCAAGCGGCTGGTCGAGAGCGGCACGCTGACCGGGCACGAAGGCGAGCGGCGTCCGCTGCGCTATGGCGACATGCTGATCCTGGTGCGCCGGCGCGGCAATGCGTTCGACGCGGTGATCCAGGCGCTGAAGCACGCCAATGTTCCGGTCGCCGGCGCCGATCGGCTCAAGCTGACCGAGCACATCGGGATTATCGACCTGATGAACCTCGCGGACGCGCTGCTGCTGCCGCAGGACGATCTCGCGCTCGCGGTGGCGCTGAAGAGCCCGCTGTTCGGGCTCGATGACGACGATCTGTTCCAGCTTGCCTGGGATCGCAAGGGATCGCTGCGCCGCGCGCTTGGCGAGCATGCCGGGACAAGCGAGAAATTCAGTGTGGCGTTGAAACGCCTTGGAGCCTGCGAAACCCGAGCCCGCGAGGAGACGCCGTTCGCCTTTTACGCCTGGTTGCTCGGGGGCGACGGCGGACGCGCGCGCATGCTGCGCCGGCTCGGTCATGAGGCCAATGACGCGCTCGACGAATTTTTGGAGCTCGCGCTGAACTACGAGCGCAAGGCGCCGGCCTCTCTGCAGGGTTTCATGGCCTGGCTGCGCTCGGCCGATACCGAGGTGAAGCGCGACATGGAGATTTCGCGCGACGAGGTGCGGGTGATGACCGTGCACGGTGCCAAGGGGCTGGAGGCCTCGGTCGTGTTCATGGTCGACACGACCTCTTCGCCCTCCGATAGCCAACGGCTGCAACTGATCCACGTCCCGCGCGGTAATGGCAGCGAGGTGGTGGTCTGGGCCGGACGCAAGGCGGATGATCCGAAGCCCGTCGCGGAAGCACGCAACGCGATGCTCGAGGAGACCGAGGACGAGTACCGCCGCCTGCTCTACGTCGCGATGACGCGCGCGGCCGACCGGCTCATCGTCGGCGGCTGCATGCCCGGCAACAGGAAAACGGTCCGCAAGCTGAGCTGGTACGATCTGGTCGACACCGGGCTCGCCGGCTCGGGCCTGGCGAAAGAGACAATCGAGACGCCGCTGGGCAAGGTGACGCGCTTCTCCCGACCGGAGGATGTTGTGGCGCTGGGCACGCCCGCGACCTCGTTGGACCAGACCACCGCGCTGCCGGACTGGCTGCGGACACCGGCACCGCGCGAGACCATCGAGGACGATCCGGTGCGCCCCTCCGGCCAGTCGTCCGGGGAAGGCCGCGCGGTGCTGTCAGGCGAATCAGTGCAGTCCCGCGCGCTCGCGCTGCAACGCGGCACGCTGGTGCACCGGCTGCTGCAATCGCTGCCCGACATCGCCACTGAGCGCCGGCGCGAGGCCGCGATCGGTTTCATGGCACGCAATGCCGCGGACTGGGCGGAGGCCGACCGCGCCGCGCTGGCCGACAAGGTGCTCGCCTTGATCGCCGAGCCACGATTCGCGCCGGTGTTTGCCGCCGGCAGCCGGGCGGAGGTCGCGATCGTCGGCAGGCTGGAGCGGCCGGGTCGCGCCCCGGCGCTTGTGTCGGGCCAGATCGACCGGCTGGTCGTTCGGCCAGACGAGGTCCTGATCGTCGATTTCAAGACTAATCAGGCGGCTCCCAGCAGCGCCAATGCGGCGCCGGCCGCCTATGTCCGGCAGCTGGCGCTATACCGGGCGGTGCTATCGAGGCTTTATCCCCAAAAGCCGGTCCGTGCCGTCCTGCTCTGGACCGAGGCCTTTGAATATATGGAGATTTCGGCTCCCGCGCTGGACGCGGCGCTGGCATCTCTTCATCTCGGTGTGAGCGTCCTTGACCCGGCAAGGAGCCATTCATAGGTTGACGCCATGATCTCGGGCGCGATTCCCGTCGCGCCCTTCTCTCAGGTACGAGGTACTCCCATGGCCGTTGGTAAGGTTTCTGACACCGATTTCGAAGCCGAAGTGCTCAAGGCAAACGGCCCCGTGGTCGTCGATTTCTGGGCCGAATGGTGCGGCCCCTGCCGCATGATCGCACCCGCCCTCGACGAGATCGCCGGCGCGATGGGCGACAAGGTCAAGATCGTGAAGCTCAATGTCGACGAGAGCCCGAAGACCGCATCGAAATATGGAGTGATGTCGATCCCGACCCTGATGATCTTCAAGGGCGGCGAGATGGCTTCCCGCCAGGTCGGCGCGGCGCCGAAGGCGAAGCTGCAGCAGTGGATCACCTCCGCGGTCTGACCCGCGACTGCACGAAATTATTTTTGGAAACGGCCGGCGAAAGCCGGCCGTTTTGCGTTGATGGGACAGTTCCAGCGTAAGACGAGTCCCTGCCTGTGCCTCCCCCTGCAAGACGCGCGCGAAAATCTACGTCCCTCGTGGCGATGGAAGCGCGCTCGGTCGACGCGATCCCGCGCGGCAAGGAGTGGCAATACGAGCCGAAATGGGATGGCTTCCGTTGCCTGCTGTCGCGCAACGGCGGCAGCATTGATCTGCGCTCGAAATCGGGCGAGGACCTCGCGCGCTATTTCCCCGAGATTGTCGCCGCGGCACTGAAGCTGAAGGCGGATCGCTTCACGCTCGACGGCGAGATCGTCGTGCCGCACGGCAAGGGGTTTTCCTTTGACGCGCTGCTGCAACGTATTCATCCGGCGGCGAGCCGCGTGAACAAGCTCTCGGAGGAAACACCGGCGCTCTATCTCGCCTTCGATCTGCTTGCGACGGCCAGGGAGAAACAACTTGCCGAGCAGCCGCTGAGTGAGCGGCGACCGGCGCTGGAAGCGTTTGCCAAAGCCAATCTGAAAGGCAGCCTCTTCCGCCTCTCACCGGTGACGACGAGCTATGCCATCGCGAAAAAATGGCTGGCGCAATCCGGCGGCGGCTCGGACGGCGTCATCGCCAAGCGCATCGACCTGCCCTACCAGGCGGGAAATCGCGACGGCATGCAGAAGATCAAGAAATTCCGCAGCGCCGATTGCGTGGTCGGCGGCTTCCGCTATGCCACCAACAAGATCGCCGGCCGGAAGGTGGTGGGCTCGCTGCTGCTCGGACTCTATGACGATGAAGGTCTCCTGCACCATGTCGGCTTCACCTCGGCGATCAAGGCGACGGAAAAGCCCGAGCTGACCGATCGACTGGAGAAGCTGATCGGCGAGCCCGGCTTCACCGGCAACGCGCCGGGCGGGCCGAGCCGCTGGTCCACCGAACGCTCGGCAAAATGGTGTCCGCTCAAGCCGAAGTTGGTGATCGAGGTCTGCTACGACCATTTCAGCGGCGAGCGCTTTCGCCACGGCACCTCGATCCTGCGCTGGCGCCCCGACAAGGCCCCGCGGCAATGCAGCTTCGAGCAGCTGAAGCAGAAGGTGGCCGATCCGATGAAGCTGCTGAAACAGCTGTAGCCGGTAGCCCGGATGGAGCGCAGCGTAATCCGGGGCCGTCGTCATTTGTGGTACGATTCCTGGATTGCGCTTCGCTCCATCCAGGCTACGAGGCGACGGCGCTAGGCAATCCATCCCGTCGCCAGCGCGTTTGCCAACTCCGGCTGGCCATTGCGGCGAGCGAGCGCGGCCATCGCCTCGTGATCGTAGACGACATGGCGGAACGTGACCTGCCATGCATCATCGGTCAGCTCGAGAATCGCATAGCGCGCGTGCGGCGTGCCGGCCTCGACGACATGCGGGAATGGATGCTTGTCGCGGAAGCCCGGGCCGCCGACGCTGCCGGGATTGACGATCAACCTTCCGTCGCGAAGCCGCACGGCACGGGCGAGATGGGTGTGGGCGCACAGGATCAGCGATTGCGCGATGCCTTGCGCAAATTGCTCGATGCGATCGAGCGGCGACAGCGCCACCGCGCCGTCGGGATGCACGGTATCCAGCCAGTAGACTTCGTCATTGTCGGGCGTCGCATGACACATGAAAACCTGCTCGCGAAACACGCGCGTCATCGGCTGCGCGCGCAGCCAGTCGAGTTGCGCGGCATTGAGCGCTGCATGGGCCGGGCGATCCCACGAGCCCATCTTCTCCGGCGGACGGTCGAGCAGATAGCGGTCGTGATTGCCGAGCACGTGCACTGCATCGAGCTTCATCAGGATCTCGATGGTGCGGCGCGCATCGAGCGGACCGCTCAGCATGTCGCCGAGATTGACGATGTCGGCCACGCCTTGCGCGCGGATGTCGGCGAGCACAGCTTCCAGCGCGAGGTAATTTCCGTGGACGTCGGCAATCGCTGCAAAACGCATGGGTCTTCCTGTAGCCCGGACGGAGCGAAGCGTAATCCGGGGCCTTCGTCACTTGCGGTACAGTCCCGGATTGCGCTTCGCTCCATCCGGGCTACCCAACCTCTATGCAGGAGGCGTGCCGTTGATGGCGAGCACGTGGCCGGCGAGATAGAGCGAGCCGGTGATCAGGATGCGCGGCGGCACTTCGTAGGCGAGCTTCGCCAAGGCGCGCAGTGCGGCCTCGATGCCGGGCGCGGGCTCGACGCGCATGCCGAGGCTGCGGGCGGCATCCGTGAGGCGGTCGACCGGCATCGCGTTGTCGGTGTCGGGAATCGGCACCGCGATGATGTGACGGGTCAGACCGGCGAAATTGGCGAGAAAACCTTGCGCGTCCTTGTTGGCCATCATGCCCGCGATCACGACCAGCGGCCGCGACACCCGCTCTTCAAGATCGCCGAGCGCGGCCGCCGCGACGCGGCCGCCTTCCGCATTGTGGCCGCCGTCGAGCCAGATCTCCGATCCTTGCGGGCCGAGACCGAGCAGCTCGCCCGAAGCGATGCGCTGCATCCGTGCCGGCCATTCCGCACCGACGATCCCGGCCTCGAACGCCGCCTGGTTGATCTTGAAGGCGCTGGTGGCCCGCAGCGTCGCGATCGCGAGGCCGGCATTGTCGAACTGGTGGCGGCCGAACAGGCGCGGCGCCGTGAGATCCATCAAGCCGCGCTCATCGGAATAAACCAGCCGCCCGTTCTCGACATTGACATGCCAGCTCTCGCCCGCGGCAAACAACGGCGCGCGCATGCGCTTGGCCTGCGCCTCGATCACGGCCATCGCCTCAGCCGATTGCTCGGCGCAAACCACGGGCACGCCACGCTTGATAATCGCGGCCTTCTCACCGGCGATGGACGTCAGCGTATCGCCGAGAAAGTCCATGTGGTCCATGCTGACAGGCGTGATCACGCAGGCCACCGGTGCATCGACCACGTTGGTTGAATCGAGCCGGCCACCAAGGCCGACCTCCAGCAGAACCACATCGGCCGGATTCTGCGCGAACAGATGAAATGCAGCCGCGGTCTTGAGCTCGAACACGGTGGCGGCCTCGCCGGCATTGACACGCTCGACCTCTTCCAGAGCAGCGCGCAATTCGTCGTCACCGACCAGCACGCCGCCAGCGACCCGGCCGAGCCGGAAACATTCGTTGATGCGAACGAGATAGGGCGAGGTGTAGGCGTGGACGCGCAGGCCGGCGGCTTCCAGCGTCGCGCGCAGATAAGCGAGCGTCGAGCCCTTGCCGTTGGTGCCGGCGATGTGGATCACCGGCGGCAGCTTGCGCTCGGGGTGACCGAGCCGCTCGAGCAGGCGGTGCATCCGCTCCAACCCGAGATCGATGCGTTTCTGATGCAGGGCCGACAGCCGCCCGATCAATTCGTCAAGCGACGGCATGGCGCGGTCAGAGGAAGCGTTCACGCGTGCGGCGCGGCCGGCGCCGTTTCGGGAGCCGATACGATCTGCGCCGGGCTCACGACCGGCTGCACCGGTTTCGACGCGCTCTCCAGCGCCGGCGCCCTGGTCAACAGGCGGCAGAGCCGCGCCAGGGTCGGGCGCAATTCGTGGCGATGCACGACCATGTCGACCATGCCGTGCTCCTTGAGGTATTCGGCGCGCTGAAAGCCCTCGGGGAGTTTTTCGCGAATGGTCTGCTCGATCACACGCGCGCCGGCAAAACCGATCAGCGCACCGGGTTCGGCGATCTGCACGTCGCCGAGCATCGCATAAGACGCGGTGACGCCGCCGGTGGTCGGGTTGGTCAGCACGACGATGTAGGGCTGTTTTGCTTCACGCAGCATCTGCACCGCGACCGTGGTGCGCGGCATCTGCATCAGCGACAGGATGCCTTCCTGCATGCGCGCGCCACCTGAGGCGGCAAACACGATGAACGGCGACTTTTTCTCGACCGCGAGTTCCAGTCCGCGCACGATGGCTTCGCCCGCGGCCATGCCGAGCGAGCCGCCCATGAAGTCGAAATCCTGCACGGCGACGACGACGGCGGCGCCTTCGAGCTTGCCGTAGCCGACCTTGATCGCGTCGTTGAGGTTAGTTCGCGCGCGGGCATCCTTGATGCGATCGACGTACTTCTTCTCGTCACGGAACTTGAGCGGATCGGGCGTGACGTCAGGCAGCGCGACGTCGTACCAGGTCTCGTTGTCGAAAATCGACTTCAGACGCGCCACCGCGTTCATGCGCATATGGTAGTTCGAGCCGGGGATGACGAACTGGTTGGCCTCGACGTCCTTGTAGAACACGAGCTGTCCGGAATCCGGGCACTTGATCCAAAGATTCTCCGGCGTCTCCCGCCGCAGCATGTTGCGGATCTTCGGCCGGACCACATTGGTAAGCCAGTTCATGGTTTGCTCCGATGTGCGATCCCGCCTGGGGACCGCCTGAAGGGATATATGGCGGCCGGGACCCGGCCCGGCAAGCCGCCGTATCGTCCGCCTTGCTCGTCGGACTTGCTCGTCGGACTTGGCAGCGGAATTAAGGCCTATTCCGCCGCCTGTTGCGCGCCTTTGACGCCCTGGGCCAGTGCCGCCGTCAGCTCAGCGACGGCGTTGACGGTCTTGTCGGTGGCGCGCCCGTCCGCATCGAGGCTGTTCTTGAGGGCATCGACCAGGGCGGTGCCGACCACGGCGCCATTGGCATGCGAGGCAATCGCGCGGGCATTCTCCGGCGTGCGGATGCCGAAGCCGACGCAGACCGGCAGCTTGGTGTGCCGCTTGATGCGGATAACCGCCTCGCCGACGGCGGAGGCATCCGCGGCCGCCGCGCCGGTGATGCCGGTAATCGCGACGTAGTAGACAAAGCCCGAGGTGTTGGCGAGCACGGCCGGCAAGCGCTTGTCGTCGGTGGTCGGCGTCGCCAGGCGGATGAAATTGAGGCCCGCCTTCATTGCGGGCAGGCAGAGCTCGTCGTCCTCTTCCGGCGGCAGGTCGACGATGATGAGGCCGTCGATGCCGGCGGCTTTCGCATCGACCAGAAATTTGTCGACGCCATAGATGTAGATCGGGTTGTAATAGCCCATCAGCACGATCGGCGTGGCGTTGTCGTCCTTGCGGAAGCCGCGCACGAGATCGAGCGTCTTCTTCAGCGTCATGCCGGCCTTGAGCGCGCGCAGGCCTGCCGCCTGGATCGACGGACCGTCGGCCATCGGGTCGGTGAAGGGCATGCCGAGCTCGATCACGTCGGCACCCGCCTTCGGCAGCGCCTTGATGATCTCGAGCGAGGTCGCCGGATCGGGATCGCCGGCCATCACGAAGGTGACGAAGGCTGCGCGGCCGGCCTTCTTCAGCTCGGCGAAACGGGTGTCGATACGCGTGGTCACTTGCTCTTGCCCCTCAGGATGTCGCCGACCTGCGGGACGTCCTTGTCGCCGCGGCCGGAGAGGTTGACGACCATCAGGTGATCTTTCGTCCGCTTCGGCGCGAGCTCCATCACCTTGGCGATGGCATGTGCCGGCTCGAGCGCGGGGATGATGCCTTCCAGCTTTGACAGCAACTGGAACGCTGCGAGCGCCTCGTCGTCGGTCGCGGAGAGATAGTTCACGCGGCCGATCTCGTGCAGCCAGGAGTGCTCGGGGCCGATGCCGGGATAGTCGAGGCCGGCGGAGATCGAATGCGCGTCCTGGATCTGGCCGTCCGCGTCCATCAGGAGATAGGTGCGGTTGCCGTGCAGCACGCCCGGCCGGCCGCCGGCGATCGATGCCGCATGCAGTTGCGTCAGTCCGTGGCCCGCAGCTTCGACGCCGAAGATCTCGACGGTGGAATCGTCGAGGAACGGATGAAACAGGCCCATCGCGTTGGAGCCCCCGCCGATGCAGGCGACCAGCGAATCCGGCAGGCGCCCTTCGATCTCCTGCATCTGCACCTTGGTCTCGTTGCCGATGATCGACTGGAAGTCGCGCACCAGCGTCGGATAGGGATGCGGACCCGCGACCGTGCCGATGCAGTAGAAGGTGTTGTGCACGTTGGTGACCCAGTCACGCAGCGCCTCGTTCATGGCGTCCTTCAGCGTGCGCGTGCCCGACTGCACCGGCATCACCGTCGCGCCCAGCATCTCCATGCGGATGACGTTAGGCTGCTGCCGCTCGACGTCGACGGCGCCCATGTAGACGATGCATTCGAGGCCGAAGCGCGCGCAGAGCGTCGCGGTGGCGACACCGTGCTGGCCGGCGCCGGTCTCGGCGATGATGCGCTTCTTGCCCATGCGCCGCGCCAGCATGATCTGGCCGAGCACGTTGTTCACCTTGTGCGAGCCGGTATGGTTGAGCTCTTCACGCTTGAGATAGATTTTCGCGCCGCCGAGATGCTCGGTCAGACGCTCAGCGAAATAGAGCGGCGAGGGCCGGCCGACATAATTCTTGAGATAGCCGTTCATCTCGGCCTGGAAGGCCGGGTCGGCCTTGGCCTCGGTGTAGGCTTTCTCCAGATCGAGGATCAGCGGCATCAGGGTTTCGGCAACGAAGCGTCCGCCGAAAATGCCGAAATGGCCGCGCTCGTCGGGGCCGCTGCGATAGGAATTGGGTTTTACAACATTCATCGGACGCTCAACTCTTGACTTGCATCTTGGCTTGCGCGCGCGGCGCGAATGAAGGCCTTGATCATCTCGGGGTCCTTCACGCCCGGGGCGCTCTCGACACCGGAGGAGACGTCGACACCACCGGCTCGGGTGACGCGAACGGCTTCGGCGACGTTGTCGGCGCTGAGGCCGCCCGAGACCATATACGGCAGCGCGAGCTCGAGGTTTCCGAGCAGATGCCAATCGAACGGTGCACCGAGGCCGCCGGGCCGGGTCGCGTCCTTCGGTGCGCGTGCGTCGAACAGAATGCGTTCGGCAACCTCTGCGTAACCGGGCAGCACGGCGAGATCGGCTGACGTTGCGACCGGCACGACCTTCATCACGGGGCGACCGAACCGCTGCCTGATGTCGCGCACCCGCGCCACGCTCTCCGTGCCGTGAAGCTGGAAGATATCCGGCGACAGCGCGTCCATGATGTTGTCGAGCATGGCATCGTCGGCGTCGACGGTGAGCGCGACCTTGAGCGCGCGCCGCTTCACCTGACGGCCGAGCTCCCGGCCGGCTTCCAGCGACAAATGCCGCGGCGACGGCGGGAAGAACACGAAGCCCACCATGTCGGCACCCGCATCGAGCGCCGTTTCGAGCGTCTCGGGCGTGGACAGGCCGCAGATTTTGACGAGCAGGGACATGTTCTCGCGGGATATGGGCTCAAAGCAAATGGAGGCCGCGGGCCCGCGGCCGGAAAACGGGCTTTTCGGTTGCGGCCGCTTCTACAACGTCGCGCGCTGCTTGTCTCGCCCGACGGGCCCGTAAAGCCCCACCCCGGAGGGAACAAGGAGGCGCTGGGACTCAGGCTTGGCTGCGGCCGCCTGGGCCCGGAGATCAGCCAGCTCGCCTCGCGCGGCCCGGGCATCCGCGTCATGCCGGCGCGCCGCGCGCCGCCAGTGCCGCTGACCGAACCAAACGGCACAACCGCCCGCGAGGACCCCGAGCGCAGCCACCACGATCAGGAGCAGGAACAGCGGCAGCGTGACCGAGAATGACGGGTCGTTGGACACGAAGGGATCGAACGAGACCGTGACGAATTGCCGGTTGGCGACGGCAAAGACCATCAGGATCAGACCCAGCGGAATCACGACCAGCGCGGTCAGGAATTTTCGCATCTCGGCTCGCTCGCCTTGAATCAAGCTTGCGGCCGCATCGCGCGCGGCCGCGGGAAACCCTGAGGTGGACCTCAGTCTGGCGCGCCTGGATCCGGGTGGTCGCGATTCAGCCGTTCGCGCATTTCCTTGCCGGTCTTGAAGAACGGAACGCTCTTCTGATCGACAGGTACATGGGCGCCGGTGCGCGGATTGCGCCCTGCGCGGGCAGGGCGATGCTTGACCGAGAAGGCACCGAAGCCGCGCAACTCGACGCGGTCACCGCGCGCGAGAGCCGCTACGATCTCTTCGAGAATCGCATTCACAATGTTCTCGACATCCCGCTGGTACAGATGCGGGTTGTGCTCGGCGATACGCTGAACAAGTTCGGATTTGATCATCGAGAGATAGGACCCGGGAGCGTGCGGACGACCATTTCCGTGAAAATACCGTGATCTGTCAAGACGCTAAATGAAGGTTGAGCGTCGTGAAAATACGTGACAAATGCCGAAAAAGCGGGCTGGCCCTGTACGCGCCGAACGGGAAAAACCTCTGAGGCTCGCCCGGCGCCGGTCAGTTCGATGCCGCCGGCTGCCACAAAGCCAGCATTCCATCCATTCCGAGCCGATCGACCGCCTGCACGACGCCGGTTTGTCCAATTTGATGCGCAATCGAGCCTAAACCCAGTGCTTCCAGCGTGACTGCGGCCGCCGTCTTGAGGAACGGCAGATCGCTGAAGCGCGGCTGCAGCTTGTAATCGCGCACGGAGAGCCCCTTCTTGACGCCCTTCTGCTCGACCAGCCAGGTCACGGCGGTCTTCTCGTCGCCGATCTGGTCGATCAGCTTGAGATCGATCGCCTGGCGTCCGGTGAAGACACGGCCATCAACCACTTTCTCGAGCTGCGTGTCATCCATGCCACGCCGTTCCTTCACCAATCCCTTGAACCAGGCATAGGAATCCTTCACCAGCGCATCGAGCGCGGCCCGTGCCTCGGGGCTGGTTGGCTCGAAACCGTTGGGCGCGGCCTTCAGCGGCGTGGATTTTACCTCCTCGACCTTGACGCCAACGGTCTTCAACAGCTCCGAGACGTTCGGAAACTGGAACAGCACGCCGATCGAGCCGACCAGCGAGCTCTGCTGGGCGATGATATGATCGCTGGCGATCGCGGTGATGTAGCCGCCGGAGGCGGCGAGGCCTTCGACGACCACGACGAGAGGCTTCTTCGCCTTCAGACTCACAAGCGAATCATAGAGCTGCTCGGAGCCGGCGGTGGTGCCGCCCGGCGAATTGATGTGGACGATGACGGCGGCAGCCTGCGAATTCTCCAGCCGCTCGAGCGCCTGCGTGCGATCGGAATCGCTGCGGATCAGGCCGTCAATCTGGACCCGAGCGATCGAGCCGGCGGACGCGAACGTGCCGCGCGCACCCGGCGTCGCGACCAGCGCGAAGCCTGCGATCGCCGCGATCGCGATCAGCGCGGTCAATACGCGCCAGAACGTCAGCTTGCGGCGGATCCTGCGCCGATCGACGATGATGTCCGAATCGAGCGACATCGAGATATCTCCAAATGAAAGGCCAGGCGCGTTGTGCCGTCGCAGCGTCACCATTGGCTTATCTGGATACATCAATTGCGGCGCAATTAGAAGAAAACAAGGCCGGTAGCGGCATGGTCCATCTCTCCGACCTCGACTGGAAGCAGCCGGGCGAGCAGGTGATCGACAACTACAAGAAGGGCGACA
>NZ_JBVVPR010000035.1:0-83201 GCF_055811835.1 Bradyrhizobium sp. WSM4874 | reverse complement strand
GGTCAAAGGCGTATCCAAGCGGTTCGGCGGATTGACCGCGGTCTCCGGCGTCGACCTCACGGTCAACGCCGGGGGGGGGGGGGGGGGGCGGGGGGCCAAATGCGCCCGGGTCGCGTCTTGGGGCTGGCCGCGGCCTATCGACGACACCTCGTTCCGCATCTATGTCGCCGGCCGCGTCAAGAACGCCGGCGACATCGGCCGCATGCGCTCGAAATTCAACGGCAGATTCTGGTGGGAGATGACCGAGCAAGAGCACCAGCAATTTCCGGGCGATTACGAGGCTCAGGTCGGCCAGGGACCGCAGACCATCCATTCGGAGGAACATTTCGGCCAGAGCGACCGCGGAATCCTCATGATCCGGCGCATGCTGAGTGACCAGCTCGAAACGATCGAAGCAGGCCGCGATCCGATCGGCATCTCCTTCGATGCAAGCGCGCCTCCCGTCGAATTCGAAGCGGGGAATTACATCCGCGAGGGCTGACCTGCCAGCTCCAATCAAGGCTGGACCGACAACGATAACAAAGACTAATTGGGGGAAGCGATGGTCGATGTAACGTCACAGATGTCGGTGCAAACGGCCGCCGCGGCAAAACCCTCGGCGCGGCGCTATTACGTGCTGGGCCTGCTCACCATCATCTACGCGCTGAACTTCCTCGACCGCACGATCTTCAACGTCCTGATCGAGCCGATCAAGAAGGAGTTTCAGCTCAGCGACACCATGATGGGCCTGCTCGCGGGCTTCGGCTTCGCGCTGTTCTATTCCCTGCTCGGCATTCCCATCGCGCGGGTCGCCGATCGGCTCAACCGACGCAACATCGTCGCCGTCGCCTTGGCGTTCTGGAGCGCGATGACGGCGTTGTGCGGCGCGGCTTCGAGCGTCACGTCGCTGGCGCTGGCGAGGATCGGCGTCGGCATTGGCGAATCCGCGGGGTCTCCCGCCTCGCAATCGATCGTCGCTGATCTCTTCGCCAAGAATGAGCGTCCGCGCGCGCTCGGCATCTACGCCGTCGGCACCTATCTCGGCGTCTTCCTCGGCTATTTCGTCGGTGGCTACGTCAACCAGCACTATGGCTGGCGGATGGCGTTCTACGTCGCGGGCCTGCCCGGCATCCTGCTCGCTATTGTCCTGTGGCTGACGATCTCCGAGCCGAAGCGCGGCGCCATGCAGGAGAATTTCGTGCCCGAGCCGCTCGGGCCGACGCTGCGCTTCCTGGCCTCGCAGCAGAGCTTCATCATCGTGCTGATCGGCTTCTGTCTCACCACTTACACGAACTACGCGACCGCGGCCTGGATACCGCCGTTCCTGGCGCGCGTGCACCATCTGTCGAGCGCCGAGATCGGCACCTATGCCGGCACCTTCAAGGGCCTCGCCGGCATGGCCGGCACCCTGCTCGGCGGCTTCGTGGTGGCGCAGGTCAGCCGCCGCGACGACCGCTGGAAGCTGTGGGCGCCCGCCATCACTTCGGGCCTTGCCGGGCCGGTGTTCGCGCTTTGCATGCTGACGCAGGACTTTGCGATGATGGTGGGCATGCTGGCGCTGACCTCGTTCCTGGTCGGCTTCCATCTCGGACCGATCTTCGCGATCGCGCAGACCGTGGCGAAGCCGAGCATGCGGGCGCTGGCCTCCGCCCTCATCGCGCTCACCGCCACCTGCTTCGGCCAGGGCGTCGGCCCGCTCGCCGTGGGCGTGGTCAACGACGCCCTGAAGGGCGCTTATGGCGCCGACGCGGTGCGCTATTCCCTGCTCTCGGCGGCGGTCACGACCACGCTGGGGGCGCTCCTGTTCGTCTGGGCAGCGCAAACCATCCGCACCGACATCAGGCGAGCGAGCTAGGCGCCCATGAACGCCAGCATGTCCGCGATCAGGCGCTCGCTGTGCGTCAGCGGCAGCGGATGCGGGCCGCCTTCGTAGACGGTCAGCTTGCTGTCCTTGATTAGTTTTGCCGTCTTTGCACCGGTCAACGGCAGCGGCGCGCTGGCATCCTTGTCGCCCTGAACGATCAGCGTCGGGCGATCGATCTTGGCAGCTGCCGCTCGGAGATCGGCGAACGCGATGGCCTTGCGGCAGGCCAGCGCCACCGGCAACGGCACGCTCAGCATCATCTCGCGGATCCAGGTCCGCGTGATCTCGGGTGTCTCGGCAGTGAAGAACGGCGCTTCGTTCGCCGCAATCCATTTGGGGAAGTCGCGCGCGATGGCCGCGTTGTCTGCCTCGATCATTGCCTTCGGCACCGCATCCGGATTGTCTTCGGTCTTGATCAGGAATGGCGTCGTCGGCGCAACCAGCACCACCCTTGCGATCCGGTCCGATCCGTATCGTCCGAGATAGTTCACCGCCTCGGCCGTCCCCATCGAGAAGCCGACCAGTGTCACGTCGCGCAGGTCACGCGCCTCGATCAACGCGGCGACGTCGTCAGTCAGCGTGTTCAGGTCATAACCCGCGGACGGCATCTCGGACCGGCCATGCCCGCGCCTGTCGGGCGCAACACAGCGGAAGCCATTTGCGTTGAGGGCGGCAATCTGGCTGCCCCACGTGCTAGCGTTGAACGTCCATGCCGAAAGCAGCAGCACCGGTCGGCCGCTGCCCCAATCCTGCACGAAGAGTTTTGTGCCGTCCCTGGCCGTCACAAAGGACGGCCGTTCATTCCGCTGGGCCGCTGCTGCCACTGGCGCGCTCGCACCAGACGCTGCCGCGAAGGCGGTCCCAAACAACGTGGCTTCGAGGACGGTTCGACGGTTCATGGCGCTTCTCCCTTGCCGATACCCTTGCGGATCTGTCGGCCCATCGGTCTCGGCCGATGAAAACGATCATGACCAGGCGGGATCACCTCCGCGATTACGCGCCAGGTAAGATCGCTTAAGGCGCTCCCGCCGCCCGCAGGCGAAACCAGACAAACGGCCGGATGAAACCGTTTTGCGGAACCCGCGAAACCATCCGGAAACAGACCGTCCTTACAAGAAGAGCCATAGACGGCGGCAAAGCCCGTCGGGAGGCTCACATGAACCACTCCATTCATTCTGCTGATCGTGCGACCCACCTGAAGATCGTGGTGGTGGCGCTGGTGGCCGGCATCACGGTGGCCGGCTTCGGGATCGCAGCTCGCACCAATGCCGATTACAGCCAGACCGCCCAGTCCGCCCACGTAATCAAGGCCGGCAAGCCCGTCGTCGTGACCAGCGCCGGGACGTCGGAGATCCGCTGACACCGCCCCGCTCCGGGCTGACAGAGGCCGCCGCCTGGCGGCCTTTTTTCGTTTTCCAGAGCAATGCTTAGCCGAGACCTGCCGGCGAAGCGCAACGTCCTTGACTTCACCCAGCCCCGCCTTTAAGTCCCCCTCGTTCCGCGCGCTTTCAGCGAACCACGCGGGAGTAGCTCAGTTGGTTAGAGCGCCGGCCTGTCACGCCGGAGGTCGCGGGTTCGAGCCCCGTCTCTCGCGCCATTTTGGCAATTCCTTCATAGCCTTAGAATAAACTTCTACACGCCTTTCGCGGCTCTGACGGCGATTGCCGGCATCCGTCGAGAACTCGCGCCATAGTCAGCCCAAGCCCGAATCGTCTAGGCCTTCCAGGACTTGGAGGGACCCCACGCTTTACCGGCTTTTCCGGGGCCCCCTTGTGATTGAGGAGCCCAGATATGGCTAAGAAGGACATGGCTAAGAAGGATTCGGCCAAGAAGGACTTGGGGAAAAAGGCTGCCGCTCCCGCCACCATCACGCTCAAGCACCTCGCCGCCGATATCGCGGAAAGCCAGGACCTCTCGAAGAAGCGCGCCGAGGCCGTCCTGACCGACATGGTCGAGCTCATCACCAAGCACCTGAAGAAAGGCGACCGCGTCCGCATCGTCGGGCTTGGAATCCTCCAGGTCCGCAAGCGCGCCGCCCGCACCGGCCGCAATCCCGCCACCGGCGAGCCCATCCACATCAAGGCCAGCAAGAAGGTCGCCTTCCGCCCGGTCAAGGAACTGAAAGAGGCGATCTGACCACTCACGTTTCGTTAAGCCTGATCAGCGTCCTCCGGCCTCACCGCGCCCTGCTTTTCTGGTATACCGCCTCTCTCCCCTGACCCGGCGGTTTGACCAGAAATGTCCTCCCTCACCTTTTCGCATACCGTGACCGAGCGCTTCCTGCGCTACGTCACCATCGATACCCAGTCCGATCCGGAATCTCCGAGCTCGCCCTCGACGGAGAAACAGAAGGACCTCGGCCGCGTGCTCGCGGCTGAACTGAAGGCCATGGGCGTTGCGGACGCTCATCTGGACGATTACGGCTACATCTATGCAACGATCCCGGCGAACACCACCAAGAAGGTGCCGGTGATCTGCTTCTGCTCGCACATGGACACCTCGCCCGACGTCACCGGCAAGGACGTCAAGCCGCAGATCCTGAAGAACTATCGCGGCGGCGATATCGCCCTCCCAGGCGACACCAGCCAGGTGATCCGCTTCGCCGAGCATCCGGCGCTGAAGAACCAGATCGGCAACGACATCATCACCACCGACGGCACCACGCTGCTCGGCGCCGACAACAAGGCCGGCGTGGCCGAGATCATGGATGCCGCGCATTTCTTCATCAACAATCCGCAAGTGAAGCACGGCACCATCAAGATCCTGTTCACGCCCGACGAGGAGATTGGCCGCGGCGTCGACAATGTCGACATCAAGAAGCTCGGCGCCGATTTCGGCTACACCATGGACGGCGAGAGCGCGGGCTGCGTCGAGGACGAGACCTTTTCGGCGGACGGCGCCACCATCACCATCAATGGCGTCAGCGCCCATCCCGGCTATGCCAAGGGCAAGATGGAGCACGCCATCAAGATCGCCGCCGCCATCGTCGAGCGCCTGCCCCGCGAAGGCTGCTCGCCCGAGACGACATCAGGCAAGCAGGGCTTTCTGCATCCGATCGGCATCGAGGGTGCGCTGGAGCAGGCGACGCTTTCCTTCATCGTGCGCGACTTCACGGAGGAAGGGCTGAAGGAAAAGGAGATCCTGCTCGAGAACATCGTCCAGGACGTGATGAAGGATTTTCCCCGCTCGACCTACACATTCGAGGTGCGGGAGCAGTACCGCAACATGAAGCAGGTGATCGATCGACACCCGCACATTCTCGAATACGCCATCGAAGCGATCCGCCGCGCTGGACTGCGCCCGATGCGCACCGCGATCCGCGGCGGCACCGACGGCTCCCGCCTGTCCTTCATGGGCCTGCCCTGCCCCAACATCTTCGCCGGCGAGCATGCGTTTCACTCCCGGCTCGAATGGGTCAGCCGGCAGGACATGGAGAAGGCGGTCCAGACGATCGTCCACCTCGCCATGATCTGGGAGGAGAAGGCGTAAGGGCTGACGGGATGCCGTCATCGCAGGCGGAGCGCGTTTCGCGAAAAGTCTCGAGGACCGACATCTTGAGCATGGCAAGCTTCAGTCGCTTAGACTTAGGCTGGCGCTTTCCTTACGCTTGCTGCCACTGCGATATTGCGTGGTCCGCCCGAAACCGCCTTGGGGTCGATCCGGTCCACCGGACAAAGGCGTTCGTAAAAGAACTGGCCTCCCGGTAACCGAGCAGCCACGCAATCTGGGAGATCGGTAGTTCCCGCTCCCGCAGGTATCGCTCGGCCAAAGCTGCTCGGATCCGGTCGAGAAGCTCGGAGAATGTTTCTTCCTCCGCCGCCAGCCCCCGCGCCAGCGTGCGGCGGCTCATGCCGAGGCGACCGGCCACTTCCCCTACGTTCGCCGTGCCGTGGGGCAGCAGCTGGACGATCAACTGCTCCACGCGGAATCGAAGGGTTGATCGGGAAAGCTTTCCCTTGCCGAGTGCCTCATTCGCGTAGTCGAGCAGCAGCCGATTGAGATAAGCGTCAGCACCGACGGAGAGCAAGCACGCGTCCGAGGCGGCAAACACGATCTCATCGGCGGCGGCTTCGAAGTCGATGGCACAGCCTAGAAGAGCACGAACGTCGAGAGGCACCGTCGTGCGATGGTGTCTCGTTCTGATTTGGCGCGGCGTCAATTGGCGGTTGGTCAAGTGCCGACAGACGCGGATCAAGGCTGCGAACCAGAACTCGATCTGATGGCGGTCCGAACCACGCTCCACGTTGACGTACTCGAGCGTGACAACGACGGCGCGGCCGAAACCGACCCGGATGCGGACGCCCTCATTGTTGAGCGAGCAGTAACGCTCGGCGTGCCGAAGCGCTTCGGCAAGACTCTCCGATGACGCCATGACGTAGTACAGCAGCCCGATCTGGCGGAGATCGAAATCCCGCGCCAAATGAAACCCCAGATGATCGTCACGCAACTCCCGTGCGGCGGCTTCGAGCAACTTGATCTGGGTCTCCACCCCGAGACGATGACTTGGATCCTCGATCACCTCGAGCGTCAATCCGGCTCTCGACACAAATCGCGCCAGGTCCTTTCCGGCTTTGCGGATCCGCTCGCACGCAAGCCTCGCAATCCCGCCTGTCGAGTTGGGTACAGCACCGAGACGATCGGGTTTGACATAGCGCATGGCAGGGCGTGCCTTGGCACGTTGGCTCAAAAAGCCAATTTCTCGGCACTTGATCGCAAGACGGACCTCCCATCCTCCCGTACGAGAGGTCGATCGCCCCGCGCGCTGTTTCCACAGGATCGCGACGACGACAATCTTCGTTGATTTGGATCAACGAAACTGACCCCGGGCGAGACCGCAGTGCAAAGACCACTTCGACATCCTGAAGAACCGAAGCCCCGGGCCAGATAGACCTGGCGCTGGAGCGTGAAACGGTTGAGCTGCTGGTTCAAGCGGTGAAAATCTGCTATTTCGGAAACGATCGACAGGGATTGCACGATCGGGAATGGATGGTGCTGCGTTTTCTGTCGCGCGCCAACAGGTTTTCACGAACTCCCTCGGCGGTTGCCGCCCTCACTGGCACGGCCAGGGCAACCGCTTCGCAGATCGTGAAGATCCTTGAAGCAAAGTCTTACCTGGCGCGAAGACCTTCAAAACGAGACGGGCGCTCGACGACACTTGTCGTGACCTCTCAGGGTGAGAGGCTTCTGGCCCTGCACGATCCGCTCAACGGTTTGTTGGACGCAATCACTTCGCTGATTCCCGAAGAATGTCTCAGGCTAAGGGACTCGCTTGGCAAAATCTTGAATCGCATCGATACCGCGGATCGTCAGCCGGCGGTGGGCGCCTGCCGCGACTGCATGTTTCTCGCCGAATCTGGCATAAAGCGGCCGTCCCATGGCCGGGCGCGGACAAACACGGAGCTTCGGTGCCGCCTTCACCGCGCGCCGATCGCGGCCGGCGAGGTCGACCTTCTCTGCACGACTTTCGCGCGCGCTACCGCAACTGGCCCAAGGCCCGCGTGACGTCGTGATCCGATGTCCCACCTGAGTGATCTGGCAACAGAAGTATTACCGTTCTCGTCAAGGCAACATGGCCGGGATCGCTCCCGGCCATCGTCCTGCATGTCAAGGCACCGGCATCGCACGCGGAGAGCGATGGAAGCGGTTCGAGCTTGCCATCCAGTTCGGCAGCGGCTCGCCGTCGCGATGGCGGCCGCCGGCAACCGCCGCAGCCCAGGCCACCGCAGCCCCGATCAGGGCTGCTGCCGCAACCGAGAAGGCGACGATGATGGAGTTACGCCGTGCCCGGTTGATCGCCGTCCTCGAATCCGCAATCGCCGCGTCGACCCGTCGTTCCGAGTCGGGTGCCGCGAGGCCCGTCAGCGCGGCCACCTGCTGCACCAGGTAGGTCCGGTCATCGGTGCTGACGCCGCTGTGGCTCGATGACGTCATCAGGATGCGCCCGGCTTCGGCACGAGGTTCCCTGAGGTCGGTGTTGGGGGGCCGCCGCGCTACACGAAACAGCTTGTCCAACTCGTAGCTCAACAGAGGCTCGGCCGCGGACGTATTGCTGGCCGAACTGCGCATCGGCGAACGGTCAACCGCAGCCGCGCCGAGCATGGCGAGCAGCGCGGCACCAAGCAGCACGGCAAGCGCCCAGGACATCAGCCCATGCAGCCCATCCCGCCGTTCGCCGTCGTCTTCGATCGTTGTGACCGCCGGGGCTGGTCGCGTCGTCCGGCCGGCGATATAGCCGCCAAAGCCGAAGCTGACGATCGCCTGGATGATCAGATACAGCCCCGACAGCAAAGCCAGTGCCGCCGATGCATCGCGCCATGTCGGCGAGGCTGAACTGACGCCCAGGCCGACGGCGACCCCAAAGCCGACCAGGATGAACGACATTGCGCCGGCAGCCAAAGCGCCTGCGATGACCGAGCTCCACTGGATGGTGCGCCGGTCGTCGGCAGCGACGACGCCGCCTTCCATGATGTCTTCCCGTATGAGAGTTTCCATCGTCATCGCCGCTCTCTCAGCGCAGGCCGAAGAACGACAAGATCGCCATGACCACCACGATCAAGCCGATGAGATAAATCAATCCGTCCATGGTCTGTCCTCCTCAGTTTCTCCTCGTCGCTAATCACAACGAACAAGGAACGTTCCAAATTGGACCGAACCTGCGGGAACGAACCGGCGCGTTGCGGATTATCTGTCCAAGTCCCAAGGATGAAGTTTGTGAGCACGAAAGCCCCAGCCGGTCAGTCCCGGCTGGGGCTTTCTTTTTGGGCGGCGGTTCCTGTCCTATGTTAACGACGCCGGCTCGCCGATCATCAAGGATGCGGTCGGGGCGGAACTTCCGGATCGGGAGAGCAGCGTGGATCGCAGGACCGCGTGCCTTCATCAGGCAGATGCATTCCGGGAAAAGGCAATCGCCGATCCCGAGCACCACGACCAGTGGATCGATGAAGCCATCAAATGGCTCGAACGCGCCATGGAAGCCGGCTGTCGCGCCGTCGTCACGGTCGAAGCCGGCCACACCGGCGACATGCCGGACGCAGCACGCGGAGCGGCAGCCGATGCTCAGCTGAGTTTGATCACGCGCCAGTGAGAAGAGCTGCCGCCTTCGCCATCGCTGCGGCAATTGTTCCAGGGACGTAACAATGTTGCGGGTCGACACTGTTCCGGCCCTCATGCTAGGCCGGGCGCAGACCGCAACCAGAGTGACGTCGTGCTCGCGAACCGCCAGCCCTCAGGATCATGCCGGCCGCGCAACTGGCGCGGGCTGCTGTCTGTGCTGATCGCGGTTGTCTACCTGCTCGCGGGAGCGCTGCATGGTCTCCACAACATCGACGTCACCACGCCGGGTGGCGGCTCGGAGATCAGCGCGGTCCTCGACGGCTCCACAGACCACAACGATCACAAGGCCATGGGCGGCCATCATTGTCATGGCTGCTTCTCCGTGACGGTGACTCAGCCGGCGCCACCGGTCTCATCGATCGGGCTCGTCTCCGCATCGCGCCCGCAACGCGCCCCCCGGCTCACGGGCATCGTTCCCGATACCGACTCCCCGCCTCCCAAACGTATGGCCTGAACGGATTTGGGCGGGCGCCACGCGCGCCCATGGGGTTCATCCTTTACAGGTCGGTTTCATGTTTTGCAGGGGAATGGCCGCGCGCCTGGCGTGCGCGGCAGCGTGTCTGATTGCCGGATCGGCGCTTGCGCCGTCTCACGCCCAGACTCTGACGATGCGGAGTGCGCTCTCGCGCGCGCTGGCCACGAGCCCGCGGCTGACCGCGGCGGAGCGCGATGTCGGCATCGCCACGGGCCAGCGCATCCAGGCAGGTGCACTTCTCAATCCGGAGCTGACCTACGAACAGGACAATTCGTTCGGGTCCGGCATCTATCGCGGCACGCGATCGGCCGAGACCACGCTCCAGATCAGCCAGGCCTTCGAGCTGTTCGGCAAACGCGACGCGCGGATTGCAGCGGGCGTCGCCGGCATCGAGGTCGCCGCGATCCAGCGCAAGGCCGTCAGGCTGGAGGTGCTGTCGGAGACCGCGATCGCGTTCCTCAGCGTGCTCGGCGCACAGCGGCGCATCCAGATCCTCGACGAGCAGATCACCGCCATTGACCGGCTGACACCCCTTTTACGCCGCCGCGTCGAGGCCGGCGCCTCCTCGCCGGCCGAGACCGGCCGTGCGGAAGTGGCATCCGCCCTCGTAAAGGCCGACCGCGAGCGGTTCAAGGCGACGCTGGCCAGCGCCCGGCGCGAGCTTGCGGTCTTGATGGGCGACGCGGCTCCGAAATTCGGCGAGGTCTCCGGACGGCTCGACACCATGGGACGCCCCCCGACATTCCAGTCGGTCGTCGCCGCGATCGATGCCAATCCGCAGCTGGTGCGCTGGACCGCGATCTATGCCCAGCGCAACGCGGAGCTGCTGCTGGCACGGCTGCGGCCCTACCCCGACGTCCGGATCGCCGCCGGCTGGCGCCATTTCAACGAGACCAATGACAACGCGGCGCGCCTCACCGTCTCGGTGCCGATCCCCGTGTTCGACCAGAACCAGGGCAATATCCTCTCGGCGCAGGAAAGCCTTGCCAAGACCAAGGCCGAGCGCGAGGCCAACCGCAACACGCTGATCGTGGTCGCCGGCCGCGCCTACGACTCGCTCCAAGGCTCGCTGCGCGAGCTCGCGGTGCTGCGCGAGAGCGCCATTCCCAAGGCCACCGAAGCCTCGGATGCCATCGCGCAAGGCTACGGCCAGGGCCGCTTCAGCCTGCTCGAAGTGCTCGACGCCCAGGCCAGCGTCACCCAGGCGCGGCTGCGCGAGCAGGAGGCGCTGCAGAATTTCCACGCGGGGGTGGCGACCATCGAAGGCCTCGTCGGCAATCCCTTCACGCTGGCGCGGGAGAGCGCACGATGAAGACGTCCTCCACCATTCTCGTCGCATTCGTTGCCGCCGCACTTGGCGCTTACGGCTATTCCCTGCTCGGTCCGGCCAGGATCGAGCATGCCGAACACGCCGCAGACAAGAAGCCGGAGAAGCCGAACGACCATGTCGAGCAGGACGAGCACGGCGCCGACCGGATCCGCATCTCCGACGTCAAGCTTGCCGCCGCGGGCGTGACGCTGGCGGAAGCCGCGAGCGTCACGCTGACCGACACGCTCGCCTTCAACGGCATCCTGCGCGCCAACCAGGAAGCCGTGGTGCAGGTGACGCCGCGCTTTCCAGGCGTCGCGAAATCGATCCAGAAGCGCATCGGCGACAAGGTCGGCAAGGACGATCTGCTCGCCACGATCGAAAGCAACCAGAGCCTCACCGTCTACGAGCTCAAGGCGCCGCTTGCCGGCACCATCATCGAGCGGCAGATCTCGCTCGGCGAATATGCCTCCGAGCAGAAGCCGGCCTTCGTCGTCGCCGACCTCACCACCATCTGGGTCGATCTGTCGATCTACCGACAGGACCTGCGGCGCGTTCGCCTCAACGACGAGGTGCTGATCGATCCCGACGACGGCCGTGGCGAGATCAAGGGCACGATCTCCTACATGGCCCCGATCGGCAGCAGCGAGACCCAGACCGCGCTGGCGCGCGTGGTGCTGCCAAATCCGGACGGACGCTTGCGTCCCGGCCTGTTCGTCACGGCACGGCTGATCCTCGCCGCGCGCAACGTCGCGGTCGCCGTGCGCCGAAGCGCGATCCAGACGCTGGAGAACAGGACCATCGTGTTCGTCCGCGAGGACGGCGACAAGATCGAAGCGCGCCCGGTGGAGCTTGGCGATTCCGATCCCCGCCACGTCGAGATCAGGGCCGGCCTATCGGCCGGCGAGCATTACGTCGCGGAAAACAGCTTCGTCGTGAAGGCGGAGATGGGCAAGGGCGAGGCCGAGCATGATTGAGCGCCTCATCGCGGTCTCGCTGCAGCAGCGCTGGCTGGTCCTGCTGCTTGCGCTCGGCGCTATCGCCTTCGGCGCCTGGAATTTCCAGCGCCTTCCGATCGACGCCGTGCCTGATATCACCAACGTCCAGGTCCAGATCAACACCCGCGCGCCCGGTTATTCGCCGCTGGAAACCGAGCAGCGCATCACTTTCCCGGTCGAGACCGCCATGGGCGGTCTGCCGAAACTCGACTACACCCGCTCGCTGTCGCGCTACGGGCTGAGCCAGGTGACGGTCGTCTTCAAGGACGGCACCGACATCTATTTTGCCCGCCAGCTCGTCGGCGAACGGATCCAGCAGGTGAAGGACCAGCTTCCGACCGGCGTCGAGGTCGCGATGGGACCGGTCTCGACCGGGCTCGGCGAAATCTTCATGTACACCGTCGAGGCGAAGGCGGGCGCGAAGACCCAAGGCGGCCACGACTATTCGCTGACCGATTTGCGCACCGTGCAGGACTGGATCATCAAGCCGCAGCTTCGCAACGTGCCGGGGGTGATCGAGGTCAACACCATCGGCGGCTTCGAGCGGCAATTCCACGTGCTCCCCGATCCCGGCAAGCTGATGGCCTACCGGCTCGGCTTTCGCGACGTCATGACGGCGCTCGCCGCCAACAACGCCAATGTCGGCGCCGGCTATATCGAGCGCAACGGCGAACAATATCTGGTTCGCTCGCCGGGCCAGGTCGGCAATGTCGGCGAAATCAGGGACATCGTCATCGGCTCGCGCGGCGGCAATCCGGTCAGGATCAGGGATATCGCGACCGTCACCGAAGGCCGCGACCTGCGCACGGGAGCCGCGACGCGCGATGGCGAGGAAACCGTGCTCGGCACCGCCATGCTGTTGATCGGCGAGAACAGCCGCACCGTGGCACGCCGTGTCGCGGCCCGGCTCGAGGAGATCGCCAAATCGCTGCCCGACGGTGTCGTGACGCGGACCGTCTACGACCGCACTGATCTGGTCGAAGCCACCATCCGCACGGTCGAGAACAATTTGCTGGAAGGCGCGGCGCTGGTCGTGGCGGTGCTGTTCCTGATCCTCGGCAACATCCGCGCCGCGCTCGTGGTAGCCTGCGTCATTCCGCTGTCCATGGCCATGACGGTCACCGGCATGGTCGAGACCAGGGTCAGTGCGAACCTGATGAGCCTGGGCGCGATCGATTTCGGCATCATCGTCGACGGCGCCGTGATCATCGTCGAGAACTGCTTGCGCATGCTGGCCGAGGCCCAGCGCGAGAAAGGCGGATTGCTCACGATCTCCGAACGGCTGCGCGCGATCCGGCGCGGTTCGAGCGAGGTCATCAAGCCGAGCCTGTTCGGAACGCTGATCATCGCGGTGGTCTACCTGCCGGTGCTGACGTTGACCGGCGTCGAAGGCAAGATGTTCACGCCCATGGCGCTGACGGTGCTGATGGCGCTGGGCGCCGCGGTGCTGTTCTCAATCACCTTCGTCCCGGCGGCAGTCGCCATCTTCGTCACCGGCAAGGTGTCCGAACACGAAAACCTGTTCATGCGGCTGGCGAAGCGCGCCTATCTCCCCCTGCTCCGGCTGGCGATCGACAATCGCCTCAGCGTCGCAATCATGGCCGCCATCATCGTGGTCGCAAGCTGCGTTGCGGCCGCGCGCATGGGCGGTGAGTTCATTCCGAGCCTGGACGAAGGCGACGTCGCGCTGGCCTCGATCCGGATTCCCGGCACCAGCCTGACCCAGTCGCTGGAGCTGCAAAAAGCGCTGGAGAAGCGCATCAAGCAGATTCCGGAGGTGAAGGAGTTCTTCACCCGCATCGGCACCGCGGAGATCGCAACCGATCCGATGTCGCCGGCACAGACCGACGGCTACATCATGCTGAAGCCGCGCGCCGAATGGCCCGACCCGGGCAGGCCCAAGTCGGACGTGATCGAGGCCATCGACCGTGCCGCCGACGACATCCCCGGCAGCGCCTATGAAATCTCCCAGCCGATCCAGTTCCGTGTCAACGAGCTGATCTCTGGTGTGCGCAGCGACGTTGGCGTCAAGGTCTTCGGCGACGATCTCGATATCCTGCAAGGCGCGGCAAAACAGGTGGAGGCGGCGATCCGCCGTATTCGTGGCGCCAGCGACGTCAAGATCGAGCAGGTCTCTGGCCTGCCGATCCTCACCGTCCGTCTCGACCGCCAGGCGCTCGCCCGGTACGGGCTCAGCATCAGCGAGGTGCAGGGCATTGTCGAAATCGCGGTGGGCGGCAAGTCGGCCGGCAAGCTGTTCGAGGGCGACCGTCGCTTCGACATCGTCGTGCGCCTGCCGGAACACCTGCGCGGCAATCTCGAGGCCATCCGGGCGATCCCGATACCGCTGCCGCCCGGCGAGGAAGCCACGTCCAGTGCGCCAATCCGGACGGCATTGCCCGCCCCGCCCCTCGCCCAGATGCGCTATGTGCCACTGTCGTCGGTCGCAACCGTCGATGCGACGCCCGGCCCCAACCAGATCAGCCGCGAAAACGGCAAGCGGCGCATCGTCGTCACCGCCAATGTCCGCGCGCGCGATCTCGGCTCCTTCGTCACCGAGGCGGAGGCAGCCGTCGCGGAGAAGGTCAAGCTGCCACCGGGCTATTGGATCGGCTGGGGCGGACAGTTCGAGCAATTGGTCTCCGCCACCAAGCGGCTGACGCTGGTCGTGCCGGTGGCGCTACTGCTGGTGTTCCTGCTGCTGTTCATGGGCATGGGATCGGCGGCGGATGCGGCGCTCGTGTTCTCCGGCGTGCCGCTGGCGCTGACCGGCGGCGTCATGGCGCTGCTGCTGCGCGGCATCCCGCTGTCGATCAGCGCCGGCGTCGGCTTCATCGCGCTGTCGGGCGTGGCCGTGCTCAACGGGCTCGTCATCATCGCCTTCATCGAGCGGCTGCGCAGCGAGGGGCACCCCGTCGCCGACGCGGTCCGCGAGGGCGCGCTGACACGCCTGCGTCCGGTGCTGATGACGGCGCTGGTGGCGTCCCTCGGCTTCGTACCAATGGCCCTTGCCACCGGGGCCGGCGCCGAGGTGCAGCGGCCGCTTGCAACCGTGGTGATCGGCGGTATCATCTCCTCGACCGTCCTGACGCTCCTGGTGCTGCCGGCCCTCTACGTGCTGTTCCGCCGTGACGGGGCTGCCGAAACGCCTACAATGACGCCTGATTTGGCAGCTTCCGGGGAGCGCTAGAGGTGGGCAGCCACGACCATCACGGTCATCATCACCACGATCACAGCCATGATCACGGTCACGATCATGGTCCTGGCCACGCCCATGTTCATGCGCCCGCCAGTTTCGGCAAGGCGTTCGCGATCGGCATCTCGCTCAACACCGCGCTGGTGGTGGCCGAGGCCGTCTACGGCTATATCGGCAACTCCACCGCCCTGCTTGCCGACGCCGGCCATAATCTTTCCGACGTGCTAGGCTTGGTCGTGGCCTGGTGCGCATCGATCGCGGCGCGGCGCGCCCCGAGCGGACGCTTCACCTATGGCCTGCGCGCCTCCACCATCCTGGCGGCGCTGGCGAACGCGGTGTTCCTGCTGGTCGCAACTGGCGCGATCGGCTGGGAAGCGTTCTTGCGCCTGCGTGAACCGGAGCCGGTCGCCGGCATCACCGTGATGGTGGTCGCCGGCATCGGCATCCTCATCAACGGTTTTACCGCCATGTTGTTCGCGCGCGGACGCAAGGACGACATCAACATCGAAGGCGCCTATCTGCACATGGCGGCCGATGCCGCGGTCTCGCTCGGCGTCGTCATCTCGGCGGCGCTGATCATCTGGACCGGTTGGCTCTGGCTTGATCCCGTCACCAGCCTCGTCATCTGCGCCACCATCCTCTGGAGCACCACCAGCCTGCTCCGCGGCTCCATCGACATGTCGATGGCGGCGGCCCCCAAGGGCACCGACATTGCCGCGATCAAGATCCTTCTGCTGGGGAGGCCCGGCGTCACTGCGATCCACGATCTCCACGTCTGGCCGATCTCGACCACCGAGACGGCGCTGACCTGCCACCTCGTCATGCCCACCGGCGCCGGCGATGCATTCCTGATGGAGACCGCGCAGATGCTGAAGAGCTCCCACCGCATCGGCCACACCACCCTTCAGGTCGAGACCCATCCCGACAACGGCTGCGCGCTGGCGCCGGACGATGTGGTGTAGGATTCGCCAGTCCACCACTCGTCATTGCGAGCGCAGCGAAGCAATCCAGACTGCCTCCGCGGACACGGCCTGGATTGCTTCGTCGCAAGAGCTCCTCGCAATGACGGTGGAGTGAGGCGTGCCTACGCCGCCTTCGCCGTCACGATCCAGATCGCGCCCTGAAGCGCCACGCTCTGCCCCTTCAGGAAGGGCGCGAGCATCTCGCGGATCGAGGCTTTTGCCGCGGCATACGTCTCCGGCGGATGGCCTTGCAGCGCGCGGCTGGCGGGGCCGATCTGGAGCGAGCCCTCGACGGCGGCATCGAGCCCGCCGCCGCTCGCGACATCCATCGCGAGATTGTGCGGCTCCATCGCGACGTCGACGAAGCCCGCGCCTTTCAGGATGCGTGTCACGCGCTCTTCGGAGGCAAAGGCGAACGGGCCCGGCTCGTCCGGCCCGACCGGTGGCATCTTGGGCACATGTTTGTAGACCGCCATCAACGGCGCCATCATCCAGGGATTTTCCTTCGGCTCGCGCCAGCAGGCGAAGGCGAGCCGCCCCGTCGGCTTCAGTGCGCGGCGGAGATTAGTGAAAGACGCGATCGGATCGGCGAAGAACATCACGCCGAAGCGCGAGGCCAGCAGGTCAAAACTCGCCGGCTCGAACGAATGCACCGTCGCATCCGCCAGCACGAAATCGAGCGGCAGGCCCTTTGGCGCAAACGCACGCGCCTGCGACAGCATCGGCTCGGAGACGTCGAGCCCGAGCGCGAAGCCATTCGGGGCCACCGCTTTTGCGAAGGCGAACGTCGTCGCACCGGAGCCGCAGCCGACGTCGAGGACGCGCTCGCCCGGCTTCGGCCTGGCGCGCTCGATCAGCACCTCGGCAATGGGCCCAAGCAGGCTCTCCTGCGCCGCATGGCGATCGGCCCAGCGCTGCCCGCTGGGGCCATTCCAGTAAGCGATCTGATCGGCGTTCTGCTCGTGTCCGCTTGGCTGCTGCATCGGGCCTCCGCATGACGGCCCGCTGGGGTGGCCCGCAACGCCGCGCTCGCTGCGCGAGCGCATGGTGGTGGGCGGTGAGAGATTCGAACTCCCGACCCTCTCGGTGTAAACGAGATGCTCTAACCAGCTGAGCTAACCGCCCCTCGCCGCTTCTTTATCCCCACCGAGCCCGAACGGGCAAGCGCGGAACGCCAATTCCTGGGCCTCAATCCCCCGGCCGTCCCGGCAGCAGTGGCACCGCGTCGGTCCAGACCGCCGCCGACTGGCACCAGATCTGCCTGACGGGCCGCAATGTGTCGCGCTGGCGGATGCTGCCCCAGCGGATGCCCCAATCGTCCTCCTGGTCGCCCTCGCCGCTCGTGAATAGCGGGGAACCGCACTCGGCACAGAAGTGCTGAAAGCGCATCCGGCCGTTGTCGCCACGCTTGCCGTAGATCCTGGGGGTTCCGCTGGTCAGCTTGACGTCGACCTTGGTGCAGATCGCGGTCACCCTGAACGGCGAGCCCGTCAGGGTCTGGCAGTCCCGGCAGTGGCAGACCGACACCGTCTCGGGATCGATCTCCGCTTCAAAGGTGATCTGGCCGCAATGGCATTGCCCGTCGATGTGCATTGTCGTCATCCGCTGCCCCCAAACAAAAACGGCGCCCGAAGGCGCCGTTTTATCATCTTTTTCGAGCTGCGATCTCAGTGAGCGGTCAGGCCGCCAGCGGCTTCGTCGCCGTCCGGCTTCACCGTAACCTTGGTGTCCTCTTCCCAGACGATCGGCACCGGCTTCTTCACCAGAGCCTTGGCGACGACGTCGTCGAGGCGGGAGACCGGGATGATCTCCATGCCGCCCTTGATCGCATCGGAAATCTCCGTGAGATCCTTGGCGTTGTCCTCGGGGATCAGCACCGTCTTGATGCCGCCGCGGGCGGCAGCCAGCAGCTTCTCCTTCAGGCCGCCGATCGGCAGCACGCGGCCGCGCAGCGTGATCTCGCCGGTCATCGCGACATCGTGGCGGACCGGGATGCCGGTCATGACCGAGATGATCGCGGTGGCCATCGCCACGCCCGCCGACGGACCGTCCTTCGGCGTCGCGCCTTCCGGCACGTGCACGTGGATGTCGCGCCGGTCGAACAGCGGCGGCTCGATGCCGTAGACGATCGCGCGCGAGCGGACGTAGGACGCCGCTGCCGAGATCGACTCCTTCATCACGTCGCGCAGATTGCCCGTGACCGTCATCTTGCCCTTGCCGGGCATCATGACGCCTTCGATCGTCAGCAACTCGCCGCCGACATCGGTCCAGGCAAGTCCGGTGACGATGCCGACCTGCGGCTCGCTCTCGATCTCGCCGAAGCGGTACTTCGGGACGCCGAGGAACTCTTCCAGAGTCTTCTCGGTGACCTTGACCGACTTCTTCTTGGAGATCATCAGCTCCTTCACCGCCTTGCGGGCGAGTGTGGAGAGCTCACGCTCCAGGTTACGCACGCCCGCTTCGCGGGTGTAGCGGCGGATCAGAAGCAGCAGCGCGTCGTCGTCGATCGAGAACTCCTTGGAGTCCAGGCCATGCTTGGACACCGCGTTCGGGATCAGGTGCTTGCGCGCGATCTCGACCTTCTCGTTCTCGGTGTAGCCCGCGATCCGGATGATCTCCATGCGGTCCATCAGGGGGCCGGGAATATTGAGCGTATTCGCGGTCGTGATGAACATCACGTTAGACAGATCGTAGTCGACCTCGAGGTAGTGGTCGTTGAAGGTCGCGTTCTGCTCGGGGTCAAGAACCTCGAGCAGCGCCGAGGACGGATCGCCGCGGAAATCGGCGCCCATCTTGTCGATCTCGTCCAGCAGGAACAGCGGATTGGACGACTTCGCCTTCCGCATCGACTGGATGATCTTGCCGGGCATCGAACCGATATAGGTGCGACGGTGACCGCGGATCTCGGCCTCGTCACGCACGCCACCGAGCGAGACGCGGACGAATTCGCGCCCCGTCGCCTTCGCGATTGACTTGCCGAGCGAGGTCTTGCCGACACCGGGAGGGCCGACGAGGCACAGGATCGGGCCCGTCAGCTTATTGGCGCGCGACTGCACGGCGAGATACTCGACGATGCGGTCCTTGACCTTCTCCAGCCCATAGTGATCGGCATCCAGAACCGCCTGCGCGGCCTCCAGATCCTTCTTCACCTTGGACTTCTTATTCCACGGGATCGACAGCAGCCAATCCAGATAGTTGCGCACGACGGTCGCTTCCGCGGACATCGGCGACATCTGGCGCAGCTTCTTTAATTCATGCTGCGCCTTCTCGCGCGCTTCCTTGGAGAGCTTGGTCTTGGAGATCTTCTCTTCGAGATCGGCGAGCTCGTCGCGACCGTCGTCGTCGCCGAGCTCCTTCTGGATCGCCTTCATCTGCTCGTTGAGATAGTACTCGCGCTGGGTCTTCTCCATCTGGCGCTTGACGCGCGAGCGGATGCGCTTCTCGACCTGGAGCACCGAGATCTCGCTCTCCATCAGGCCCAGCACCTTCTCGAGGCGCTGCGTGACCGACAGCGTCTCCAGGATGCCCTGGCGATCCGCGATCTTGACGGCGAGATGCGAGGCGACGGTGTCGGCAAGCTTGGCGAAATCAGTGATCGCCTGCACGACGCCGACGACCTCGGCCGAGATCTTCTTGTTGAGCTTCACGTAGCTCTCGAAGTCGGACACGACGGAGCGCGCCATGGCCTCCGCCTCGACCGACTTCGCATCGGTGTCGGCGAGCGCAATCGCCGTTGCTTCGTAATAGTCGGCGCGATCGGTGTACTTCTGCACGCGCGCCCGCTCGAGCCCTTCGACCAGCACCTTCACGGTGCCGTCGGGAAGCTTCAAGAGCTGGAGCACGCTGGCAAGCGTACCGGTCTCGTAAATGGAATCGGGTGCCGGATCATCGTCGGACGCGTTCTTCTGGGTCGCGAGCATGATCAGCGCGTCGTTCTTCATCACCTCTTCGAGCGCGCGGATCGACTTCTCGCGGCCGACGAAGAGCGGAACGATCATGTGCGGGAAGACGACGATGTCGCGCAGCGGCAGCACGGGATAAGCGTGCGTTTCGCCATGAACGATGGTTGGCCTGGGTTTTGGATTGGTCATGGCCTTTTCCTTTTGCTTTGCCCCCTTGCACGCAGCCCGCCATGCTCATGCGCAACCGCCACAAGGTGCCGAGGTGATCGGCAAAACCGGTCGGTCCTTTTGAGGTTGGACCGGCTCGCCGGATCGGAACTGAGGCGAATCTTGAAGAGAATTTTTGCTCGCCGCCGACATTAGGTGGCTATCGACCCGGGGGGTGTCAAGTCATTGAAGACGCGCGCCATCAGGCGCTTACGCACGCAAATAAGCGACGCAACACCGGCGGCGGAGAGACTTTCCGCAGCCCTTGCTTGAGGAGACGATTGGAGCGTTCCAGCGCCGAAATCAGGCGCTGGCGTTCTCGACGGCGCGATCGGACCGATCAGCGTAGATGTAGAGCGGACGCGCCGTTCCTTCCACGACTTCGCGGGAAATCACGACTTCTTCCACACCTTCGAGGCCCGGCAGGTCGAACATGGTCTCGAGCAGGATCGCCTCGAGGATCGAACGCAGTCCGCGCGCACCGGTCTTGCGCTCGATCGCCCTGCGGGCAACCGCGCCAAGCGCCTCGTCGGCGAAGGTCAGCTCGATGTTCTCCATCTCGAACAGCCGCTGGTACTGCTTCACCAGCGCGTTCTTCGGCTCGACCAGGATCTTCTTGAGCGAAGCCTCGTCGAGATCCTCCAGCGTCGCCACGACGGGCAGACGGCCGACGAATTCCGGGATGAGGCCGTACTTCAGGAGATCCTCCGGCTCCACGTGACGGAAGATCTCGCCGGTACGGCGGTCTTCCGGCGCGAGCACCTGGGCGGCGAAACCGATCGAGGTCGACCGTCCGCGTGCCGAAATGATCTTCTCGAGGCCCGAGAACGCACCACCGCAGATGAACAGGATATTGGTGGTGTCCACCTGCAGGAATTCCTGCTGCGGATGCTTGCGACCGCCCTGCGGCGGGACCGAAGCCACCGTGCCTTCCATGATCTTGAGCAGTGCCTGCTGCACGCCCTCTCCCGACACGTCGCGCGTGATCGAGGGATTGTCGGACTTGCGGCTGATCTTGTCGATTTCGTCGATATAGACGATGCCGCGCTGGGCACGCTCGACATTGTAGTCGGCGGCCTGGAGCAGCTTCAGGATGATGTTCTCGACGTCCTCGCCGACATAGCCGGCTTCGGTCAGCGTCGTCGCATCCGCCATCGTGAACGGCACGTCCAGGATGCGAGCGAGCGTCTGCGCGAGCAGCGTCTTGCCCGAACCGGTCGGACCGATCAGCAGGATGTTCGACTTCGCAAGCTCGACGTCGTTGTGCTTGGTCTGGTGGTTGAGGCGCTTGTAGTGATTATGCACCGCGACCGAGAGGACCTTCTTCGCATGGTTCTGGCCGATCACGTAATCGTCCAGCACCTTGCAGATTTCCTTCGGCGTCGGAATCCCGTCGCGCGACTTCACCAGCGAGGATTTGTTCTCCTCGCGAATGATGTCCATGCAGAGCTCAACGCACTCGTCGCAGATGAAGACCGTGGGACCCGCGATCAGTTTGCGCACTTCGTGCTGGCTCTTGCCGCAGAACGAGCAATACAGCGTGTTCTTGGAGTCGCTCGTGCCGACCTTACTCATTCATGTCTCCGTCCGCGGTTCGATCCCGTCCGCTCGATCGCCCTATTCCGGCACGACAGCCGGTACAGTCCTTCAAATAGAGCAAATTCCGTACCAAAAAAGACCCTACGCGTTACATGCCGTGCGAATCACGGTCACTCGATATCTCCGCGATCATAGCCGATCAGTCGCAGCGAACCATGCTGTCACCCGACTATCAAGAATTCGCTAATCGAGGGGCGCCGGCTACCCGTGACAATACCGTGATTTCCGGTCTTGGCACGGGCGAAGTGATCGAAATCACCCCGGCGTTGCTGGATTGCCACGAAAAACAAGCACGAAAGCGGAACTTTCTGCCTGTCGCAGGGCGCAAAACTGCGTTTTGCGACGCGCGCACGTGTCCTTAACGTGAACGCTCCCTGATGGTGCCGGCGATCCCAAAGGGGTCGCCGTCACAGTAGTGCTACGGGGTCTTCGGCGCCGCGGTTTCCTCGGCGCGCTTGTCGATAACCCTGTCGACCAGGCCAAACTCCTTGGCGTCGCTCGCGGTCAGGAACTTGTCGCGTTCCAGCGCATCCTCGATCGCCTTGTAGGTCTGGCCGGTGTGTTTCACGTAGATCTCGTTGAGCCGCTTCTTCAGGTTCAGGATTTCCTGGGCGTGCAGCATGATGTCGGTGGCCTGGCCCTGGAAGCCGCCGGAGGGCTGATGCACCATGATGCGCGCGTTCGGCAGCGAGAAGCGCATGTCCTTCTCGCCGGCACAGAGCAGCAACGAGCCCATCGAGGCGGCCTGTCCCGTGCACAGCGTCGAGACCGGCGGGCGAATGAACTGCATGGTGTCGTAGATCGCGAGGCCCGACGTCACCACGCCGCCCGGCGAGTTGATGTACATCGAGATTTCCTTCTTCGGATTTTCCGCCTCAAGGAACAACAGCTGCGCGACGATCAGCGTCGACATGCCGTCCTCGACCGGCCCGGTCAGGAAGATGATGCGCTCCTTCAGAAGGCGCGAGAAAATGTCGTAGGCGCGCTCGCCACGGTTGGTCTGCTCGACCACCATGGGCACGAGGTTCATGTAGGTTTCAACCGGATCGCGCATGAGTCACCTAGGGTTTTGAAGAGGCGGACACCGCCAGTCCCGGCTGCCAGTCGGGGCTGGATCTGCCGGAAGGCCGATGGACGTCCCGTGATGCAGGAACTTGGCAGAAGACTTAGTAGAAGAACTTGGCAGAAGCAGAAGGCGTAGCGACAGATATAGCCCAATTCGTTCCTGACAAGTGCGGAGCGAATTAAGGCTTAATCCGTGCGGCAGTTGAAGCTGATTCGTACAAAGAGGCCCAGCCGGCCACCTGGCTAGCTCGACCTCTTCGCTGATCATCCTTAATGCACGGCTATCCTAAAGGCTCTCCTGCAGCCCTCAGGCGGCGGTCTTTTCCGCCTCGTCGTCCTTGTAGAGATCGTCGCGCGAGACCTTCTTCTCGGTCACCTTGGCAAGCTCGAGGATGAAGTCGACCACCTTGTCCTCATAGATCGGTGCACGAAGCTGGGCCAACGCTTGGGCGTTGCTGCGGTAATAGTCCCAGACCTCCTTCTCGCGGCCCGGCATCGAGCGCGCCCGCTCGATCACGGCGCGGCCGACCTCGTCGTCGGTCACGGAGATCTTGTTCTTCTCGCCGATCTCGGAGAGCACGAGGCCGAGCCGCACGCGGCGATCGGCGATCTTGCGGTACTCTTCCTTGGCGGCGTCTTCGGTGGTGTCCTCGTCGGCGAAGGTCTTGCCGGCGGAGTCCATCTCGGCCTTCACCGAGTTCCACATCAGATTGAACTCCTCGTCCACCAGCGAGGGCGGAGCCTCGAAGCGATGGGCCTCGTCGAGGCGGTCGAGCAGCGCACGCTTGACGCGCTGGCGCGTCGCGGTCGCGAACTCGGCGACCAGCCGCTCGCGTGCCGCTTCCTTCAGCTTGTCCAGCGATTCGAGGCCGAGCGTCTTGGCGAACTCGTCGTCGATCGCGAGATCCTGCGGCGCCTCGATCAGCGTCGCGGTGGTCTCGAACTCGGCCGGCTGGCCCGCGAGCTTGTCGTTCATGTAGTTCTTGGGGAACGCCACCTTCAGCGTGCGGGTCTCGTCAGTGGCGATGCCGGTGAGCTGCTCTTCGAAGCCGGGGATGAAGGTGTTGGATCCGATCACGACCTGGATGCCCTCGCCGGCGCCGCCCTCGAAGGCTTCGCCGTTGATGGTGCCCTTGAAGGCGACGGTGACGCGATCACCCGACTCGGCCTTGGCGCCCTCGCCCTTCGCGGCATAGCCACGGTTCGAATCGGCGATGCGCTTGATCGCCTCGTCGACGTCGGCGTCGGTGACTTCGGCGACGGGCTTCTCGACCTCGAAGGTCTTGAAGTCGGCGAGCGCGATCGACGGCACCACCTCGATCGCAACCGTGTAGGTCAGATCGGTTTTGCCGTTGAGCAGCTCCTCGACCTCGGCCTGCTCGGTCGGCATGGTGATCTTCGGTTCGGTCGCCAGGCGGAAGCCGCGCTCGGAGAACAGCTGCGTGTTGGTGTCGCGGATGGTCTGGTCGATGGTCTCGGCCATCACCGAGCGGCCATAGACCTTCTTGAGGTGCGTGACCGGCACCTTGCCGGGACGGAAGCCGTTGATGCGGACCTTGTCCTTGAGGTCGACGAGCTTGGCACCGGCCTTGGCGTCGAGATCAGACGCGGGAACGCTGATCTTGAACTCGCGCTTCAAACCTTCCGAGAGGGTTTCTGTGACCTGCATGGTGTCCAATCTTCTTCTCGTTCGGTCCCGGCGCGCATGCGTCGGGACGCTGCCATTAATCGATCCGGCGCGAGGCGAACGCCTCAACGCCGGTGGTTCATCGGACCGGCTTCCGGCGGACAAACATCCGCGCGGGAGCAGATCGCGTAATCCGTGCAAACGCTGAAAGCGCTTGGTGCGGGCGGAGGGACTCGAACCCCCACAACTTTCGTCACTGGAACCTAAATCCAGCGCGTCTACCAGTTCCGCCACGCCCGCGTAAATTTGCATCAAGACCGGCCGCGATGCCGCGGGCGGCGGGCTTATAGCATGTGCCCGCCTGTTCGCAGCAAAAAAATGGCCCGATAGAGGCAGGCTTCACCTAGGCATGGCGGCTGGACTTATCCAGCACGGCGTGGTCGGGATCGGCGATGAAAACGCGGATCTTCGGCCCGACGAGGCGCGAGGTATTGGCCGGACTTGGACTCGGCATCGGGGCCTCTGCGGCCGGGCTGATGGCGGGCGGCGCAGTCCCGGCCATGACCGCCCAGCTCGCCCTTCAGGCAAGGCCGGCGACGTTGGCTCTGAGGCCGGGGCAGCCGGCTACACCCATCTGGGAGCTGGCCGCCGTAAGCCACCTCGGGGATGTCCGTCTCAAACGTGGCGACCGCTGCGAGGTGGTCTTCCGCAACGGTCTGCCTGTCCCGCTTGCACCAGTCTGGTACGGCCTCAATGGCCCGGCCGCAGCCGACCCGCTTCGGGGTCGCGCCCCGACCGCCCCGGACGCGACGGAAACATCAATCATTTCAATACCAAATGCGGGAACCCTGCTGGCCGACTTCCGGCTCTTCGAGGACGGCCTGAAGCAGCCCGCGCGCCCCCTGCCGATCATCGCCGCAGAGACCAACCCGGTCGCCGTCGATCGGGACGTGGTCCTCTTGATCGAGGAATGGCGGCTGCGGCCGGACGGGACCGCACTCGCCCCGGGCCGCGAACCGAAGGACACATCCCCGCTCTTCACAGTCAACGGGCAGACTTCATTCGAACTCGCAGCCGCAGCCAATGAGCGGCTGCGGCTGCGCTTTATCAACGGCTCCCAACGTTCTGTTCTGGCGATCAAATTGGAAAGTCACGAGGTCCAGGTGATGGCCTTGGACGGACAGCCAGCTGAGCCGTTCCAGGCGCGAAACGGCGCCCTGGTGCTGGCTCCCGGCGCACGCGCCGACGCCTTTGTGGATGCGGCCACGTCGGCCCCATTTCTGCTGCATGATGGCACGGAGGCGCGCCAGGTCGGCCGGCTGACGGTCTCCGGCAAGGTGGAGCGGCGCGTGCCCTTGTTGCCGCCACAGCCGCTCCCTCCGAATGACCTGCCCGACCGGCTTGATCTAAAAGGCGCCCTGCGATTCGGTGTCGCGCTCGGGGTAGCCGACGCCGGGTGGATACGGCCCGCAAATTTCTCGACGTCGTCCGCCCCCGCCTTTCGCGCCAAGGCCGGCCGCACCGTCGTGCTGGCCCTCAAGAACCCCGCACCCGTCGCCACCGTCTTCCATCTCCATGGCCACCATTTCCGCCTGCTCGACAAGCTCGACGACGGCTGGAAGCCGTATTGGCTCGACACGCTCGCGATCGAACCCGGCCAGACCCAGCGCATCGCATTCGAGGCCAGAGGTCCCGGCCGATGGCTGATGGAATCCGTCGTAGCCGATTGGGCGTCCCCGCGGCTGGCGCGCTGGTACGCGGTGGAGTGAGAGCTCAGTATTCCACCCCCAGCGCATGGTAGATCCGCCGGTGCACGGCGGGCAGCGTCTCAGTGAGATCCTCCGCGATCAGGCCCGGCCCCGCCTCGCTCCCCGCTTCGCCATGCATCCACACGGCGATGCTGGCGGCTTCGAATGCCGGCACGCCTTGCGCCAGCAGCCCTGCGATAATGCCGGCGAGCACGTCGCCGGCGCCCGCGGTAGCGAGCCAGGGCGGCGCGTTGGCGGCGATGGTGGCGCGGCCGTCGGGCGCGGCGATCGTGGTGTCCGGGCCCTTCAGCAGCACGACAGCGCCGGAGCGCTCGGCGGCGGCGCGCACGCGCTCGATCTTCGAGCGTCCCGGATATTTGTTGCTGAGGTCGGAGAACAGGCGCGGGAACTCGCCCTCGTGCGGTGTCAGCACCACCACCTTGTCGTGCGACGTCTTGATCGATTCGAACAGGCGCTCGGGATTGGCGGCAAAGCTCGTCAGCGCATCCGCGTCGAGCACCAGGCGCCGCTGCGCGTTAAGCGCCGTGTGGACGAGATCGCAGGTGCGCTCGCCGACACCCGCGCCGGGGCCGATCATGCAGGTGTTGTAGCGCTTGTCACCGAGCAGCTCGCCGAACTCGATGGCGGTATCGACGGGGCGAACCATCACCGCGGTGAGCGCAGCCGCATTGATCGCGAGAGCATCACGCGGAGTGGCCAGAGTCACCAGGCCCGCGCCGGCGCGTAGCGCTCCGCGCGCGGCGAGACGCGCTGCACCGGTCGCGGCCGCATCGCCCGAGACCGCCAGCACATGGCCCCGCGCGTATTTGTGGCCGTCGATGCGCGGCACCGGAAAGGCGGCGCCCCAGAAGTCCGGATCGTTCTCAAAAATCTGCGGCGCGATCTCGTCCAGCACCTGCGCCTCGATGCCGATATCGGCGACACGGACGTGTCCGCAATGCATCCGCCCCGGCAGCAGCAGATGCGCCGGCTTCTTGCGGAAGAAGGTGACGGTCTCGGTGGCGTTCACCGCCACGCCCAGCACGGCCGCACTGGTGCCGTTGATGCCGCTCGGCAGATCGACCGCGAGCACCGGCGCACCGTTGCCGTTGATCGCCTCGATCATCTCACGCGCCTCGCCGTCGACAGGACGGCTGAGGCCCGCGCCGAACAGCGCATCGATGATCAGCGCCGGTCGCCCGATCGCCTGCGGGTTGAACGGAAGCACCGGGTGCTTCCAGCCCCGCGCCGCCGAGGCCGCGTCGCCCTGGAGCTGGTCGCGCTCGCACATCAGGATCACCGAGACCTCGCGGCCTTGCGCGGCCAGCTCGGCGGCTGCAACAAAACCGTCACCGCCATTATTGCCCGGGCCGGCCACGATCAGGATCGGCCCCTCCTCCACCAGTGCGTGGGCGGCCTCGGCGACCGCCTGGCCGGCGCTGAGCATCAGCTTGAAGCCGGGGGTGCCTGCCGCAATGCTGAGCTGGTCGGCGCGCTGCATTTCGGCGTTGGTCAGAACTTCCATGCCACTTCCCTGTCCAAAAGCCTTTTCAAGAGGCACGTTCCGCACCGGGCTATCCGACGGAACAGCGATCTGCACAGATATTGAACCGTTTGCCTATTTCGTAGTCTGCGGTATTTTGTGCGGGTCGGCGCCACCTATCAGAGCGGCACGTTAAAAGGCTGATAACGCTCCAACAATCAGGGCATTTGCAAATTGGCATAGACCCTGCTTTCGCGGAAGTCGCTTCGGTTCGTCGTGCTCACTGGCATTTATCAGGGTGTGGCCGGCCGTTGTTGCCGGACTGGTCAGGGATCCCGGCATAGCGAAGACAAGATCGTGCGTCATGAAAAGCGCATCCTGACGAAGACGTTGCTATTTGTTCGAAAGGCCGGGAGGCGCGCAGTGAAGAAAATCGAAGCCATCATCAAGCCATTTAAGCTCGACGAGGTGAAGGAAGCGCTTCAGGAAGTCGGCCTTCAGGGCATCACCGTCACCGAAGCCAAGGGCTTCGGCCGGCAGAAGGGTCACGCCGAGCTGTACCGCGGCGCAGAATACATCGTCGACTTCCTGCCCAAGGTGAAGATCGAGATCGTGATCGGCGACGATCTGGTCGAGCGCGCCATCGACGCAATCCGCCGCGCCGCGCAAACGGGGCGCATCGGCGACGGCAAGATCTTCGTCTCCAACATCGAAGAGGCGATCCGCATCCGAACCGGCGAATCCGGGCTGGACGCTATCTGAGCCGGGTGCTATCCCGCATTTTGCGACATTCTGACAAGAAATAGGCTGCTTCGGCGGCCTCATTTTGTTTGTGCCTCGCGCGCCTCAAGAAGCGTGAACACGGTCGCTTGAAGCTTGGAAACCGACCCGCAGAGCCAAAAGGGGTATGCATGAAGACCGCCAAAGACGTCCTGAAATCGATCAAGGACAACGACGTCAAATACGTCGACCTGCGCTTCACCGATCCGCGCGGCAAGTGGCAGCACGTCACCTTCGACATCAGCATGATCGATGAAGACATTTTCGCTGAGGGAACGATGTTCGACGGCTCCTCGATCGCCGGCTGGAAGGCGATCAACGAGTCCGACATGTGCCTTATGCCCGATCCGGTGACCGCGACGATCGATCCGTTCTTCGCCGAGACCACCATGGTCATCACCTGCGACGTGCTCGAGCCGACCACCGGCGAGCCCTACAATCGCGACCCCCGCGGCATCGCCAAGAAGGCCGAGGCGATGGTGAAGTCGATGGGCGTGGGCGACACCGTGTTCGTCGGCCCCGAAGCCGAGTTCTTCGTGTTCGACGACGTGCGCTTCTCCGCTAACCCCTACAGCACCGGCTTCCGCCTCGACTCCTCGGAGCTGCCGACCAACTCCGACACCGAATACGAAGGCGGCAATCTCGGCCATCGTGTCCGCACCAAGGGCGGCTACTTCCCGGTGCCGCCGCAGGACTCCGTGCAGGACATGCGCTCGGAGATGCTCGGCGCCATGGCCAAGATGGGCGTGAAGGTCGAGAAGCACCATCACGAAGTCGCTTCCGCCCAGCACGAACTCGGCATGAAGTTCGACACGCTGACGCTGATGGCCGACCACATGCAGATCTACAAATACTGCATCCACCAGGTCGCGCACATCTACGGCAAGACCGCCACCTTCATGCCGAAGCCGGTCTTCGGCGACAACGGCTCGGGCATGCACGTGCACCAGTCGATCTGGAAGGACGGCAAGCCGGTGTTCGCCGGCAACAAATACGCCGACCTGTCGGAGACCTGCCTCCACTACATCGGCGGCATCATCAAGCACGCCAAGGCGATCAACGCCTTCACCAACCCGTCGACCAACTCCTACAAGCGCCTGGTCCCGGGCTATGAGGCCCCCGTGCTGCTCGCCTATTCGGCGCGCAACCGCTCGGCCTCCTGCCGCATCCCCTACACCGCTTCGCCGAAGGCCAAGCGCGTCGAGGTGCGCTTCCCAGATCCGCTCGCCAATCCCTATCTCGGCTTCGCCGCGATGCTGATGGCCGGCCTCGACGGCATCAAGAACAAGATCGATCCGGGTCCGGCGATGGACAAGGACCTCTACGATCTGCCGAAGGAAGAGCTGAAGCAGATCCCGACCGTGTGCGGCAGCCTGCGCGAGGCGCTCGAAAACCTCGACAAGGACCGCGGCTTCCTGAAGAACGGCGGCGTGTTCGACGACGACTTCATCGACGCCTATATCGAGCTGAAGATGACCGAAGTCGCCCGCTTCGAAATGACCCCGCATCCCGTCGAGTTCGAGATGTACTATTCGGGCTAAGCCGCCCGAAATTCCTGCGACAAGCAAAAGGCGCTTCCAAAAGGAGGCGCCTTTCGTATTGGGGAAACCGTAGGTGGGTGGAGCCCTTGCGAAACCCATCATCTCGCAACTCGCGATGGCGATGGGCTTCGCTGCGCTCTACCCCTCCTACGTTCTACGTCTTCGCGATCCGCACCCCATCCGTCCCGATCGCGCCGAACGTGCCGGCGATGATCTCCGCCGTCGGCTGCATGCCGCCGAGCGACCAATGTGAGGGCTCCTGCTCCTCGATCCTGACCCAGACGTTGCGGCGGAATTCCGGGTTGCCCTGCCCTTCAACCTCGACCAGGAGGTCGGTGACGCGCTCGAGCAGTGCCTTCTTCTGCGCGACATCCAGGATGCCGCGGACGGTGGAAATGGTGACGTAAGGCATGTCTCTCTCCGATATGTCGTGTGACGATGGTTGAGAGATTGAACCGGGCCTGCCGGAGACGGCAGTGGCGGATAAGACAGAGATCGGGCAATTTCCGCCATGGCGCCCGCGCGCCGATCGGGTAGGATTGCCGCGTCCTGTCTGGAGGTCCCATGAAGCTCGCAATACTGGCGCTGGAAGGCTGCATGCATTCGGCGATCTCAGGCGTCGCCGACATCCTGTCGCTCGCCAACCACGTGATGCAGCAGAGCGGCGCCAACCCCGGCTTCGCCTGGCAGACGCTTTCGCTCGACGGCAAGGCCGTGCGGTCCGGCGGCAGCCAGATGGTCGCGGTCGACGGCGCCATTGGCAGACGAGGTCGCTTTGACGCGATCCTCGTCCCCGGCAACCTTGTCGATCACGTCACGGCCGAACGCCTGCAGCCGCAATATGCCCGGGCCGGCGCCTGGCGGCAGCAGCACGCGAACGGACGGCTGATCGGCGCGTTCTGCAGTGGCGTGTTCCTGCTGGCCGGCGCCGGTCTGCTCGACAACCGCCGCGCCACCATCACCTGGTGGCTGCAAAGCGAGCTGCGGCAGCGTCATCCCGCCATCGACCTCGCCCCGGACGCCGTCATCACCACCGCCGACCGCATCGTCTGCGCGGCCGGACCGATGTCGTGGGTCGATCTCCTGCTCAGGCTGATCGAGATGGTCGACGGCAAGGAGATCGCAAAACTATGCGCGGACTACGTCGTCATCGACACCGCGCAGCGCACCCAGTCGATCTTCATGCCCGTCGGCTATTTGCTGACGCAGGACCCGATGCTGACCCAGGCCGACCTGCTGGTGCGACGCTCCGGAAAACGTCCGATGACGGTGAAGCGGCTCGCCGATGCGCTCGGCCTCAGCGAGCGCACGCTGAACCGGAAGTTTCAGGAACTCACCCGCGAGCCGCCGCAGGCCTTCATCATGCGTCGGCGCGTCGAGCACGCCCGCACGTTGCTGGAGACGACGATGCAGCCGGTCAAGACCATCGCGAGATCGGCCGGCTACGAGGACGAGAGCAGCTTTCGCAAGGCGTTCCGCAAGCTCACCCTGATGTCGCCGCAGGCCTATCGCGCGCGACGGATGGAGCGGGCGGCGTAGCAGTCCGGAACGCCGCTCTCCCGTTCCCCGCGGCGTCACTTGTCCGGAAAGTTCACCCGATCTCCGTCGCCACCAGCGCCCATTCACCAGCGCAATGACGGTGTGGCGCGGGCGTGCCTGCCTTCTTCCAGCGCGTCCGCCTACGCCGCCGCCTTCTGCCGCGCAACCATCGCTTCGCCAAAAGCCTCGAACAGCTTTCGGTTGATCGGATTGTGCTGCGGGTCGTATTCGGCGTGCCATTGCACCCCGAGCGCAAAGGCCTTGGCTTCCGCGATGCGGATCGCCTCGATGGTGCCGTCCTCGGCAATACCCTCGATCAGCACGCGCTTGCCGGGATCGAGGATGCCTTGGCCGTGCAGCGAATTCACCCGGATCTTGTCACAGCCGAGCAATTCTGCGAACGCGCCACCCGGCGTCAGATCGACGTCGTGACGATCGGCGAACACCACTGTCGGGTCAGGATGGATCTCACCGTTCTCGAGCCTCGGCATGCGATGGTTCATGCGGCCCGGGATTTCGCGGATCTCGGGATGCAGCGAGCCGCCGAAGGCGACGTTCATCTCCTGGAGGCCCCGGCAGATGCCGAACAGCGGGATACCGCGGGCAACGCACGCGACCGAGAGCGCCAGCGCCACCTCGTCGCGGTGGATGTCGTAGGGCTCGTGCCGCTCACACGGGTCGACGTTGAAGCGAGTCGGGTGCACGTTGGCCCGCGCGCCTGTGAGCACGATGCCATCGACGGTATCGAGCAGCGCGCCGATATCGGTGATGTCGGGCGAGCCCGCGAACATCACCGGCAGGCCGCCGGAAACCTCGGCCACGGCGCGCAGATTACGCTCGCCGACCATCTGGACCTGAAATCGATTTTCAACGCGATGGGCGTTCCCGATCACGCCGACGACCGGCTTTCTCATCTCCCGTTCAGACCTCTCCCGTAAGAAGATTCTCCAAACATGCCCCTGGGAGGGAACAAATTCAACAGAAGGGTACGCGGGACGGCAATGCTATTTTCGCGCAAATGCCTCCCGGGCCTCGAGCGCACCGCCGAGGAGCAGGCCGGCGGCCTTCAGCGCGGTCGCCGCCGCGTCGCCCGGCGCAGCCAGCCAGGGCAGTTTCGTCTCGATTCCGCGCGTCACGGACTCCCCGAGCACGCCACCGAAATCAATCGGCCAGAGCCCGTTGGGCACCATTTCGGCGGTAAGGCCACGGAGTGCATAGCCGTCGCCCAGGACCGCCTCCGCATGGTCGCCGGCGACAAGGCGCGCGGTCGCAGGGTCGAGGGGATCGCCAAAGCTCACGAGCACGGGCATTAGGTCCCCCTGCACCGCGACGACGCCGGTCTGCCGGTTGAGCTCGTTGAACGAGACGCGGTTGCCACGCGCAGCGCCATATGCGCGGAGCGCGACATAGTTGATGTCGTCGAGATCGAGCTTCGCGCCCTGCTGATGCGCGAGCAATGCCACCACATTCTTTCCCCGGCCGAGGTCGACGAACACAGCCTCGCCGCGCATCGTGGTGCGGCCGCCCCGGGTATAGCCGCGATCGGGCACGACGGACAGAATGCCCGAGCCGGTCTTGATCCCGTCAGGCGTCGACACCTCGACCGCGAGCCGATATTTGTGACCGGGCCGGTTGATCCGGATCTGGTCGCCGATCACGAGCACGGCGAGAAGGCCGAGCAGACCGGCCCACTTGCTGATGAAACTCAAGCGCCCTCACCTGTTCTTTCCTCATCGCTCTGCACCGTTCACGCGGCAGCGTCAAACCAGCGCGTTGACGCGGTCTTGATCCGGATCGCGTTTGTCGAAAGAGTGCGGTGCGCACCGCGCTGAAAAGGACCCGATGTGACCATTCCCGCAGATGAACGGCGCCGGACCCGCGGCGATCTGGCCTGGGCGATCTCGGTCGGGGGCATTGGCATCGTGCTGTTCACGGCAATGCTGGTCTTCACCTGGTATTTTGCCGCTACCCTGCTCCTGATCTTCACCGGAATGCTGCTCGGCGTTGGCCTGAACGCGCTGACCAACGCGCTTGGCCGCCGCGTGCACTTGCCCCACGCGGTGCGGCTCGCCATCGTCTGTGCCGCGCTGGCGGTGATGCTCGCAGGTGTTGCCTATCTCGGCGGCGCCACCATTGCCGAGCAGGCCTCGCTGCTGAGCAAGACGATCAAGTCGCAGATCACCAACGTCCGATCCTTCCTCGAAAACCATGGCATCGACACCAGCTTCTTCGATCTCGGCAATGCCGCACCCACCGCCAGCGATGCGGCGCCGGCACCCGCGCCGAACTCGGGCTCGCACGGCGGATTGCCGGGCGCGGGTGCGCTGGCTTCGAGCGGCGGCGCGATCGTGAGCCAGACCTTCAAGCTGCTGCTCGGCACCATCAGCGCGGTCGGCAACATCTTCATCGTGCTGTTCCTGGGGCTCGCCTTCGCCGCCCAGCCCAGCGTCTATCACGACGGCCTGTTATTTCTCGCGCCGGCGAGACATCGTACTCGCGTAGCCCAGATCATCGACCGAATCGGCGAGACGCTGGAGCGCTGGCTGATCGCGCAGATCGTCGTGATGCTTGCGGTCGGCGTGGTGACCTGGATCGGTCTCGCCGTCATCGGCATTCCAGGCTCGTTCATCCTGGGGATTCAGGCGGGCCTGCTCGCCTTCATCCCGACCGTCGGCGCCATCATAGCCGGCGTCGTGGTCGTGCTGGCGAGCCTCGCCTCGGGATGGATACCGGCGCTGTCGGCCTTTCTCCTCTTCATGGGCGTGCACGCGATGGAGAGCTATGTGCTGACGCCGATCCTTCAGCGGCAGGCACTGGACATTCCGCCGGCCACGCTGTTCGCGTTCCAAATCCTGCTCGGCGTCGTGTTCGGAATCTGGGGCCTGGCGCTGGCGCTGCCACTGGTCGCCATCGCCAAGGTCATGATCGACCACTTCAAGACGTATGAAGCGCCGCCTCTGGCTGAGGCGGCCTGAGCCGCCTCAGGTGGTGAGCACGGTCTCGGTGTGCTCGACCTCAGGGGGTGCCGCAAAATACTGGCCGACGAGGCCGCGCCATTCGGCGAAATTCTCGGAGCCGCGAAAATCGACGGTATGGTTCTCGAGCGTCTCCCACTTCACCATCAGACGATAGCGCTGCGGCTTCTCGATCGACTTGTGCAGCTCGAAACCGTGAAAACCCTTGGAGCGACCGAAAGCGGCCTTTGCCTTGGTGACGGCGGCCTCAAAGTCCTTCTCGCTGCCCGGCTTGACGTCGATTTGCGCGATCTCGGTGATCATCTGTTTCCACCCATTTTTGTCCGATGGGCGTGTCTACCGCAGCCCGCGCCAAAGAAAAAGGCGCCGAAACGGCGCCCTGCCCGGTCCAAAAATGCAGATCACTCAGGCGAGCAGCAGAACGGTGCCCGCCACCGTCAGCGCACAACCGGCGAACAGCGCCAGCGGCCAGTAATTGCGGCCTTGTGTGTAACGCCCCTGGGCGCGGCGCTCGGTGATCAGCGCGCTCTCGTATTCGTCAGCGGTCGAGAACAGGCAGGCGAAGCCGCCGCGTGCCGAGACCGCCGCGGCTTCGAGCGATATCAGGGCGGCTTGCGGGTTCTGTCGATGGATCGATTCCATGTCCGCAATGGTAGGGATCGAATGGTAAACAGGGGATTACCGCGAGGCCTCCCTTACCTAGGCGGTCGCCGGCCGCGCTTTGGATTGCGCGTTGGGCACGCCGATCCGCGCGGCGCTCTGGCGGCGCCAATTCTCCAGCGACAGTGGCAGCTCCTCCGCCGCCTCGACGCGATTACGGCCGCCGCGCTTGGCCTGGTAGAGCGCGGTGTCGGCCGAGGCCAGCAGCACTTCGAGCTCGGTGCCGGCCGGACCGCCCGCCACGCCGATACTGACGGTGGTGTCGACCGGGCCCTCGTCGACGACGACGCCGGAGGTCTCGAAGGCCTCGCGCACGCGCTCGGCGACCAGCACGCCTTCCTCGAGCGAACACGGCAGGAGGGCTGCGAACTCCTCGCCGCCGATGCGACCCGACATGTCGCTGATGCGCAGATTGCTGACGACGACGGTCGAGAACAGTTTCAGCATCTCGTCGCCGGCGGGATGGCCGAAGCGGTCGTTGATCGACTTGAAATGATCGATGTCGAAGATCATCACGGTCACGGGGCGGCCGGCCTTGGCTTCGCGCTCGATCACGCGTCCGCAGGCTTCCGAGAAGCCGCGGCGGTTGAGCATGCCGGTCAGCGGATCGGTGGACGCGGCGGTCCGGTGCGCGGTGACCGTGCGCTCGGATACCAGCATGAAGATCACGAACACGGTGCCGACGGCATAGAGCACGAGCTCGACCGCGAACACGGTGACCCAGATGCTGGTGGAGAAGCCGGCATCGTTCGGGCGCAGGAAACTGCCGAGCAGGATCGGCAGCATCAAGACGCAGCCGTGCATCACCGGCACCACAACGGCCGGCCAGCGCCGTTGCAGGCTCTTGCGCCGCTCGACCCAGAGCTCGCTCGCGGTCAGCGCCGCATAGACCGAGACGATGCCGGAGCCGATGATCATGCGCAGCATGGACGCGGTGGGATCGAGCAGCGTGGCGGCAGCGGCCCAGGCGAGCGCGCCGACCAGGAGACCCGGCCAGTTCGGCTTGCGACCATGGAAGACACGCGCCGCATTCCACACCATGCCGCAGGCGACGAAGCCGACCGCGTTCAGCGCAAGGTAAAGATGCGGCCCCAGTCTGTCACCGGCCGCCGTCCAGAGCGCGACCGATGCGGCGCCGAGGAGATACGCGGTGCCCCACCATTTCAGCGCGGCGCTGTTCTCCTGCCTTCCGAAAAACACCATCATGGCGCCGAGCAGTGCGGCGACCATGGTGGCAACCAAATAGAGCGTGATGCTATCGAGCGACATCATGTCGGCCCCCTTCTAGACATAGCAGTTACGCGATCGGCTCAGCCGATTTGCGCGCCCTTCCAAATGCGACGCTATGTCCGGCGGGTTCCATTCAGGTTTTCATGCGAGCCCAAGTTTTCAGGAAACACGCCATCAATTTGCATACAAACGAACAGCAAAAAGGGCGCTGAAATCAGCGCCCTTTTGCATCTCATTGAAGCCGCTTTCGCGGCGAATGCGACCGAAGCGATTAACGCTTCGAGAACTGGAAGGACCGGCGGGCCTTGGCCTTGCCGTACTTCTTGCGCTCGACCACGCGGGAGTCGCGGGTGAGAAAGCCACCCTTCTTGAGCACGGTGCGCAGCTCCGGCTCGAAATAGGTCAGCGCCTTGGAGATGCCGTGACGGACGGCACCGGCCTGGCCGGACAGACCGCCGCCGGCGACGGTGCAGATCACGTCATACTGGCCGGAACGCGCGGCCACGGAGAACGGCTGCTCGATCATCATGCGCAGCACGGGACGGGCGAAATAGACCTCGACCTCGCGCGAGTTGACCGTGACCTTGCCGGCGCCCGGCTTGATCCAGACGCGGGCGACCGCGTCCTTGCGCTTGCCGGTTGCGTAGGCGCGGTTGAACTTGTCGACCTTCTTCTCGTGCTTGGGCGCGTCGGGCGCGGCCGCCGTCTTGAGCTGCGAGAGCTGGTCGAGCGACTGGATGGATTCGGCCATGTTATGCGGCCCTCGTGTTCTTGCGGTTCAACTTGGCGATGTCGATCTTCTCGGGCGTCTGGGCCTCGTGCGGATGATCGGCGCCGCCATAGACGCGGAGGTTGCCCATCTGGACGCGACCGAGCGGACCACGCGGGATCATGCGCTCGACGGCCTTCTCGAGCACGCGCTCGGGATGCTTGCCCTCGAGGATCTGGCGCGCGGTGCGCTCCTTGACGTGGCCGACGTAACCGGTGTGCTTGTAATAGGTCTTCTGCTCGCGCTTGCGGCCGGTGAGAACCGCATACTGCGCGTTGATGATGATGATGTTGTCGCCGCAATCAACGTGCGGGGTGTAGGTCGGGAGGTGCTTGCCGCGCAGGCGCATGGCGACGATGGTGGCGAGACGGCCGACGACCAGACCCTTGGCGTCGATCAATACCCACTTCTTCGTCACCTCAGCCGGCTTTGCCGAAAAGGTTTTCATGTCAGAGTTTCCGTGGACGGGGAGCATCGGCGCGAACACCGCACCGGACTGGGCGGTTTTCTAGAGAACAGCGGCGCCGCGGTCAATGCCCAAAGGCGGAATTTACATGTTAAATATCAATGGTTTAGAATTATGGTATTGAGATACCCGCAAAAAGCTCAAACGTTTGGAATGGAATAGGTCGAGGTGACATGCGCAATCGGATCGGGCGAGGTACCGGACAACAGCTTCACCTCGCCGACTGCGAGGCGCTTGCCGAGCCTTAGCAGCCGCGCCTCCGCCAGCACGTCCTGCCCGGGTTGCCCCTTGCGCAGGAAGTTGATGTTGAGATTGGTGGTCACGGCGAGCCCGATCGGCCCGATCGCGGACAACAGCACTACGTACATCGCGAAATCGGCGAGCGCCATCAGGGTCGGGCCGGACACGGTTCCGCCCGGCCGCAGCATCTTTTCGCTATAGCGCTGACGCAAAAGGCAGGCCTGACCGTCCGCGCTCTCGATCGTGATGTCGTCGCCGCTGAAGGCCTGGGGAAACTCGTTGCGGAGGAACTGCTCGAGCTCCGCCACGCTCATTTTCGCTAACGCCATGCTACCCCTCACCCTCGCTTCACGTCCCCTGTTACATTAAGTTATCTGCGTCATCCAATCGCAATAATCCAACCGGAAACGCTTTGATGTCCGCCCAGGCCGCCCGCGCCCCCTCCCCGCAACCGCCGATCCTGCTGCGCGAGACCATAGGCCCCATCGCGGTCCTGACCCTCAACCGCCCGGCTGCCCGCAACAGCCTGTCGGAGACGATGATCGCAAGCCTGCATGCCGAGCTCAACGAAATCCGCGACGACAAGGCCGTCCGCGGTGTCGTGATCGCGGCCAACGGTCCCGCCTTCTCCGCCGGCCACGACATGAAGGAGCTGACCGCGCGCCGCACCGACCCGGATCGCGGCCGGGCCTTCTTCGCCGAGATGATGACCGCCTGCAGCGCGATGATGCAGGCAATCGTGCTCCTGCCCAAGCCCGTGGTCGCATCCGTCCAGGGCATCGCGACCGCCGCGGGCTGCCAGCTCGTGGCAAGCTGCGATCTCGCGATCGCCTCCGAAACAGCGAGCTTCGCCACTCCCGGCGTCGACATCGGCCTGTTCTGCTCGACGCCGATGGTGGCGCTATCGCGCAACGTGCCGCGCAAGCAGGCGATGGAGATGCTACTGACGGGCGAGCCGATTCCGGCCGCACGTGCCCGCGAGATCGGGCTCGTCAATCGTGTCGTCGCCGCCGGCACCGAGCGCGACACCGCCATTGCGCTCGCCGAAAAGGTTGCGCTGAAATCCGCCTATACCGTCAAGCTCGGCAAGGAGGCGTTCTACCGCCAGGCCGAGATGAGCCTTGCAGACGCCTATCGCTATGCGGCAGAGGTGATGACCGAGAACATGATGGCGCGCGACGCCGAGGAAGGCATCGGCGCTTTCATCGAGAAGCGCACGCCGACATGGCGGGACGAGTAATTCGTCATTGCGAGCGAAGCGAAGCAATCCAGAATCCCTCCTCGGAGACAGACTGGATTGCTTCGTCGCTTCGCTCCTCGCAATGACAGCAAGAAGATGAGCCCGAAAAGATGAGCCAATGAACCACGACGCCTATCCCGACAATTACATCCGGGGCATCCTCAACAACGTGAAAACGATCGCGATGGTCGGCGCCTCGCCCGTCAACGTGCGGCCGAGCTATTTCGCGTTCAAATATTTGGCCCAGCGCGGCTACGACATGATTCCGGTCAATCCAGGCCATGTCGGCAAGGAGCTGCTCGGAAAACCCTTCGTCGCCTCGCTGTCCGACATCGGCCGTCCCGTCGACATGATCGACATTTTCCGCAACTCCAGTCACATCATGCCGGTGGTCGAGGAAGCCCTCACGCTCGATCCGCTGCCGATGGTGATCTGGATGCAGTTGGGAGCGCGCGACGATGCGGCGGCGCTGAAGGCGGAATCGGTTGGTATCAAGGTGGTGATGAACCGCTGCCCCAAAATCGAATATGGCCGTCTGTCGTCGGAAATCTCCTGGATGGGCGTCAATTCGCGCACGCTGAGCTCCAAACGCGCCCCGGTGCCGACGCAGGGCATGCGACTATCCCTCAATAGGATGAGTGTCGGCGGCGGCGACACCGCGGCATCGGACCGCGCCGCCAAGAACAAGAGCGAGCAAAGCTGACGCAATTGCGAAGGTTTCATTTCGCGAACGCGACAATGCGTAGCACGATCGTTCTGATGTGAAGCCGCGCCTTGACGGCAACCGCGGCGCCAATCAGCATGCCGCGCGATTTCAGACCACGAGAACAGGACGCCCTCAATGAGCGATCGCCTTCCGGGATTTTCGACCCTCGCCGTGCATGCCGGTGCACAGCCCGATCCCACCACCGGTGCGCGCGCGACTCCGATCTATCAAACGACGTCGTTCGTCTTCAACGACGCCGACCATGCCGCCTCCCTGTTCGGCCTGCAGGCGTTCGGCAACATCTATACCCGCATCGGCAATCCCACCAATGCGGTGCTGGAAGAGCGCGTCGCGGCCCTCGAAGGCGGCACGGCCGCGCTTGCGGTGGCCTCGGGCCATGCCGCGCAGGTCGTGGTGCTGCAGCAATTGCTCCAGCCCGGCGACGAGTTCATCGCGGCGCGAAAGCTCTACGGCGGCTCGATCAACCAGTTCACGCACGCATTCAAGAGCTTCGGCTGGAACGTGGTGTGGGCCGATCCCGACGACATCGCGAGCTTCGAGCGCGCGGTCACGCCGCGCACGAAAGCGATCTTCATCGAGTCCATCGCCAATCCCGCCGGCAGCATCACCGACATCGAGGCGATCTCGACGGTGGCGCGCAAGGCGGGCGTACCGCTGATCGTCGACAACACGCTGGCCTCGCCTTATCTGATCCGCCCCATCGATCACGGCGCGGACATCGTCGTGCACTCGCTGACCAAGTTTCTCGGCGGCCACGGCAATTCGATCGGCGGCATCATCGTCGATGCCGGCACCTTCGACTGGTCGACCGGCGGCAAATATCCGATGCTGTCGGAGCCGCGGCCCGAATATCACGGCATCCGGCTCCAGGAGACGTTTGGCAATTTCGCCTTCGCGATCGCCTGCCGCGTGCTCGGCCTGCGCGACCTCGGCCCCGCGCTGTCGCCGTTCAACGCCTTCATGATCCTCACCGGCATTGAGACATTGCCGCTGCGCATGCAGAAGCACTGCGACAATGCGAAAGCGGTCGCCGAATTCCTCGCCGGCCATCCGGCGGTCGCCGCGGTGAACTATGCGGGCCTTGCAAGCGACAAGTACAACCAGCTCGCGCGCAAATACGCGCCGAAGGGTGCCGGCGCCGTGTTCACCTTCAGCCTTAAGGGCGGCTACGATGCCGGCGTGAGTCTGGTGTCGAAGTTGCAGCTGTTCTCGCATCTGGCCAATGTCGGCGACACCCGCTCGCTGGTCATCCATCCGGCCTCGACCACGCACAGCCAGCTCGACGACGCCGCCAAGGTCAAGTCCGGCGCCGGCCCCGACGTGGTGCGGCTCTCGATCGGCATCGAGGACAAGGAAGATTTGATCGCCGATCTGGAACAGGCGCTGAGCGCGTAGCTTCTCCGGTCATTCCGGGGCGCGCGACAGCGCGAACCCGGAATCTCGACGTCGCATCATAAGCTCTAGATTCCGGGTTCGGTGCTTCGCACCGCCCCGGATTGACGGCGGCTTTTTGGCCGCCGTCAGTTAACAGTCATTAACCATATCTGCCGCATACATCGTCACTGGATCGCCCCTTTGATTCGGAGCCAACGATGCTGCGCTGGATAGTGCCTGCCCTTGCGGCAATGCTGACGGTCTCAGCTGCGTTTGCCGCCGATCTGCCGGCCACGCCGAGGCGGCGGGCCGCCGTTCCGCCACAGGAGCCGCCGCAGGTCTATGTCGAGACCGATCCGGATGCGCTGATCTCGCCGGCTTACGGCATCGGCAGTTACATCCGCAACCTGCCGGGTACGCCACTGCTGCCGGGCTCCCATACGCTGCCGGGCTATTACGGCCGCCCTTGGGACTACGATTACCAGGGCTCGTATTACGGCGGGAAGCAGGTCGATTATTTCTGGCGCCTGCCCTACTCGTGCGGCATCTATGGCTATTGCTGAGGAGCAGACCCGATCAACCGGCCTGACCGACGGGAACCGCGCGCGGCTGCGCTTCGGTTGTGCCACGCGTCGCGAGCCGCTCAGTCTGCATCACCGCAAGCATCAGCACCACGATCGCGACCGCCTGATGCGCGAGCGCGAGATCAATCGGCACCTGGTTGAGCAGCGTAAGGATGCCGAGCAATGCTTGCAGGCTCACCCCGGCCAACAGCAAAAGCGCCCCACTTGCCGCGGACCCCGCGCGTGAACGCACCGCATCGAACGCGTGCAACGCTGCCAGCGCGAACAGCGCATAGGCCGTCATGCGGTGCTCGAACTGCACCGTCAGCACATTGTCGAACATGTTGCGCCACCACGGCGTCTCGAACCACAATCGCTCCCCTGAGGGAATGAACGCGCCGTCGATCTGCGGCCAGGTGTTGTAGGCGCGGCCGGCACGCAGGCCGGCAACCAGCGCACCGAAATAGATCTGGATAAAGGTCACGACGAGGAGTAAGGCGCTCGTGAAGCGCAACCGCGACGATGCTGCGATCTGCGGACGCCCGGCGAGCCGCCGCACCGTCCAGACGATGCCGGCGAAGATCACGAGCGCGAGCACAAGATGCGTCGCCAGCCGATATTGCGACACCTCGACGCGTTCAGACAGTCCTGAGGCCACCATCCACCAGCCGACCGCGCCCTGGAGCCCGCCGAGCCCGAACAACAGCCACAACCGCCGCTTCAACTCACCGGACAGGCCGCCGCGCCACAGGAAGAACAGGAACGGCAAAAGATAAGCGATGCCGATGAAACGGCCGAGCAGCCGGTGGCTCCATTCCCACCAGAAGATCTCCTTGAACTCGGACAGGCTCATGCCCGCGTTGAGCTCGCGATATTGCGGGATCGTCTTGTAGGCCTCGAAGGCCGCCGTCCACTGCGCTTCCGAGAGTGGCGGAACGCTGCCCGTGACCGGCTTCCATTCGACGATCGAGAGCCCGGATTCCGTCAGCCGCGTCGCGCCGCCGACCAGCACCATCAGCGCGATCAGCGCAGCCACTGCGATCAGCCACCAGCGCACGGCGCGATGCGGCTCGGACGGGGTGGAAATCGTCGTCATTCGAGGCAAAAACCAGAGCTTGAACCGGCAAGGCTTGAACCAAACTGCGTGCCCCTTATAGTCCCCCGCTCCCGCAGCGCAAGTTACGCGAAAGCCGCGATATTCCGTCATGACGATCCGCACCCGCAAGTTCCTCGGCACCATCCTGCTCCTGGTGCTCGCCACCGTCTGGGCCCTGCTCGGCATGGCGCTGGCGCAGATGCCGTGGATCGCCGAGTCCGGCTGGCGGCAGGCAATCTATTACGTGGTGGTCGGCATGGGCTGGGTGCTGCCGGCGATGCCGATCGTGAGCTGGATGCAGCGGCCCGACCGGGCCAAATCGAGTTCGTAGCGCTTCCAGTTCGTAGCGCTGCTAGCTCGCGGCAGTGCCGGTCGGCTTCACCGGCGCAAAAGCAACCCCCGACACCAGCACCCGCATGACGCGCAGCGAGCGCACCCGGCCATCCCAGGAAATGCGCGGCAACGCGCGCAGATTGGTGCGTCCCTTCGCGTCCACCACGCCCGGGATCGTCGTCACCGCGCTGGCGAAGCCGGCCTCCTCCGCCATGAGGACATGGCTGCGCCGGAACGAGGCGCGATCGCCGAACGGAAAGGCGAGATGGCGGATATCGCGATCGAAGGCCGCTTCCGCCACCGCCTTGCCCATCGTCATCTCGCGCAGCGCCGCCGCATCCTTCATGTTGGCGAGCACGGGATAGTTCACAGTCGCACTGCCGATCGTCACCAGCGGATCGGCCGCAAGCCTCGCCAGATCCTCCCAATTCATCGATGCCTCGCGCGAGAGCGCGGCAAGGTCCACCCGGTAGCGCGTGCAGAGGTCTGCGATCGCAGCCGACACATCGGCCGGCGGCAGCGAGCGCAGCCAGGCCTCGACGAACGAAAACAGCGCCTGCTTCCCGGCGTTATCAGTAACCGTGAAGCGCTGTTCCTTCTCGCCCATCATCAGGCTGACACGGCTCTCGCGCGCGATCACCTGTTCGAGTCCGAGCCACCACGCCTCACCGACGCCATCGGGAAACGCCGTGGGCACATAGATCGTGAAGGGCACGGCATGGCGCGCCAGCACCGGATAGACAAAGTCGATCAGATCCTTGCCGGCGCCGTCGAAGGTGAGTGCCACGAAGCGCCTTTGTTCCGACAGCGTCACCGCGCGCCGGCAGACCTCGTCCATGCCGAGAAAATCATACTTCCACCGCTTCAGCGCCCGAATGGCGCGATCGAGGAAATGCGGCGTGATCTCGTTCTCGCGCAACGGCTGAAACCCGCCGCGCCGCCGCGGCCGCGCATGCGCAAAGCGCAGGATGGCGCCGGCGCCGCGACTGCGCAGCGCAGCCTGGCCTGTGAACCAGGTCAGCTCAAGGCGCAGCCGTTCCAGCCATCTGTCGTCGGATGCCAATATCCCACCTCGCGCCCGTCGGCGGCCGTTCGCCCCCTATAGTCATTACCCTTTGTTGACATTTCTTTGCAAAGGTCGGCCACCGGCCGAATTACGCATATTTTTGATTTCTCGACAGGTTTCGCGAATGACCATGGCTGCGGCGATGCAAAGCCGGACGGCAGAATTGCCAGCGCGGTCGAAAGCGGGCCGCATCGCGCATGTCGATATCGTGACCGATCTCGGCGCGGCCGAGGCCGTCTGGCGCGCCTTCGAGCAGCCCGGTCACCTCTTTACGCCCTATCAGCGATTTGATCTGCTCAGTCCCTGGCAGCGCCTGGTCGGCGAGCACGAACGCGCCCGCCCTTTCATCGTCGTTGCCCGCGACGCCGAGCATCAGCAGCTCCTGCTGCTGCCACTCTCGCTGCGCCAAAACCACGGCGTGCGCACGGCCTGCTTCATGGGCGGCAAGCATACGACCTTCAACATGGGCCTGTGGAACGCCGAATTTGCAGCGCAGGTCGTCATCGGTGATCTCGACGCGCTGTTTGCGCCGCTCGGCGAGCATGCCGACGTGCTCGCGCTGACCCAGCAGCCGCTGCAGTGGAACGACCAGCAGAACCCGTTCGCGCATTTGCCGCGCCAGAGCGCGATCAACGGCTGCCCGCTGCTCACGATGGAACCGGGCGGCCCGCCGGCATCGCGGATCAGCAACTCCTTCCGTCGCCGCCTCAAGAGCAAGGAGAAGAAGCTGCAGGCGCTCGCCGGCTATCGCTATCATTTGGCGACCACCGACGCGGACATCACCCGCCTGCTCGACTGGTTCTTCCGCGTCAAGCCGGCGCGGATGGCCGAACAGAAGCTTCCCAACGTCTTCGCCGAGCCCGGCGTGGAGCAATTCGTCCGCAGCGCCTGCCTTGCGCCACGCGGTGACGGCCGCGTCATCGACATCCATGCGCTCGAATGCGACGACGAGGTAATCGCGATTTTCGCCGGCGTCGCCGACGGCCAGCGCTTCTCGATGATGTTCAACACCTACACGATGTCCGAGCGCGCCCGCTACAGCCCCGGGCTGATCCTGATGCGCTACATCATCGACCGCTGCGCCGAGCGCGGCTACCGATCGCTCGACCTCGGCATCGGCTCGGACGAGTACAAGCGGATGTTCTGCAAGGACGACCAGGACATCTTCGATAGCTTTGTTCCGCTAACGTCACGCGGAAAACTCGCGGCGATGGCGATGTCCTCGCTGAGCCACGGCAAGCGGCTGGTGAAACAGAACCAGATGTTGTTCGACCTGGCGCAGCGGCTGCGGCGAGCGTTCGGGTAATCCGCGTTAGCCTACGCCGCCACGACGCGCGGCGCGTCCCTCGCATCCGACGGCTGCACGGACCTTTTCAGCATCGTCACTTTGCTGAAGCCGACGGCGCTGAGCTGCTCGCACATCAGCGCGCGCGCATCCGGCGTCATCGAGGCGTCGGGCACCACGACGGCGCGGGCATTCGCCGTCAGGAGCTCGGCCGGAAGATCGGAGGCACTGCCGGCATCGAGCAACACGTGGTCGTAGGCGCGCAGCAGCGCGTCGATCGCGAGCGTCACGCGGGGCGACTGCAACAGGCTGCGATCGAAGCCGGGACGGCCGGCCATGACCAGATGCAGCCGCGAGAGCTTGTCCCGGGTGATAATCTGCGCGAACGACGCCTCGCCCTGCATCAGTTCGGCAAGACCGGGGGCCGAGGCATCGACGGACACGGCGGCCATGGCCGGCGAGGACGCGGCGAGATCGACCACGACCACCCGCGCGTCGCGCGCCAGGTGCCGGGCCAATGTCAGCGTCGACAGCGTGATGGCTTCGCCGCTCGCAGTGCCCAGTACCGTGACTTTCTTCGCCATGGTTCCGGCGGCGCGCAGGCTGTGGGCCAGATGCTCGATCTCCGCGAATTCGGAGACATCGGCGTCAGCCGTCATCTCCGGCTGCAGCGGCGCAGGTTCTGCCATGACCGGATCGACGACCGGATCGGCGAAGGGCTCGACGACCACCGGTTGGACGATTTGCTCCTGGCGAGCCGACGTCCGCGTCAGCGCTGGCGCGAACACCGCGACCGCACGGGGTGCAGTCTGGCGCAGCAACTCTCCGGTGACGACGACGCCGGACGAGAGCAGCAGTGTCGCGATCGTCGCGATCAGCACGATCGGCAGCTTCTTCGGATAGGCCGGCGTGTTCGAGACGATGGCGCGCGAGATGATGCGGCCATCGGTCGGCGCGGTGTCGATGGTCTCGCGGGTGTTGGCTTCACGGTACTTCGCGAGATAGGTTTCGAGCAGGTCGCGCTGGGCCTTGGCCTCACGCTCGAGGGCGCGGAGCTGCACGTCCTGGCCGTTGGTGGCCGTCGCCTGCTTCTTGAGCTGCTCGAGGCTCACCGACAATTCCTGGACGCGCCCGCTGGCGGCACGCGCATCGTTTTCGAGCGTGCGGGCAAGCTTGGCGGCCTCGTCGCGGATCTGGGTGTCGAGGTCGGCGAGCTGCGCCTTCAATTCCTTGATGCGCGGATGGTTGCCGAGCAACGTCGACGATTGCTCGGCCAGCTGCGCCCGCAACGCCACGCGCTGCTGCGAAGGCGTGCGCATCGATTCCGAGTTCAAAATTTCCGACGACTCGATCGGTTTGCCGCTCTGGATCATCTCGCGGATCAGGCGCGCTTTCGACTCCGCATCGGCCTTGAGCGCGCGTGCATTGTTGAGCTGGGTGTTGACCTCGCCCATCTGCTGGTTCGACAACGTCGTGTTGTTGGTGCCGACGAACAGGCTCGACTTGGAGCGGAAGTCCTCGGCCTTCGCTTCGGCCTCGGAGACGTTCCGTCGCAACTCGTCGATCCTGCCGGCATACCACTGGCTGGCGTTTCGGGCCTGATCCTGACGCGCATCCTGCTGGAGCACGAGATAGCCGTCGGCGATCGAATTGGCGACGCGCACGGCGAGATCGGGATCGGCAGACTGGAATTCGATCACGATCACGCGCGACTTGTCGACGGCGTAGGCCTGGAGGCGCTCGTAATAGGCGTCGAGCACGCGCTCTTCCGGCGTCATCGAGAACGGATCGCGGCCGATGCCGACCAGCGCCGCAAGCGACTTCAGCGGCGAAATGCCTTGCAGCACCGGGTCGAACTCGGGCCGCTCCGCAAGCTTGTTCTTCTTGATGATCTCGCGCGCGAGATCGCGCGACAGCACGAGCTGCACCTGGCTGGTGACGGCTTCGGCATCGAGCGCTTGCCGCTCCTCGGCGCGGTCGCTGTTGGGGCGCAGAAACACGTTCTCGCGGCCGTCGATCAGGATGCGGGATTCAGACTTGTAGCGCGGCGTGATGAGATTGACGATCGCGACGGATGCGACGAGCGCCAGCACCGTCGGCACGATGATCCAGCCGCGCTTGCGCGCCAATGCCGCGCCGAGCGCGTGCAGGTCGATATCGCCGGACTCAACTGGCGCCGGCCTCGGAGCGACGGGCGCAGGCTTCGCTTCAATCCGGGGCTCGAGCTCGGCCCGCTTGGCTGCGGCCTTCGCGACAGCCCGCTCGACCACCGCCTTGTCCTTGCCGGCACGCCAGAACGCTAAACGCATCGAACACTCCCGCAGGCGCAACGCCACGAACCTACCTCAACCGGGGCGATTACACTCCATTAAGGTTGCCGCTGGGTTAATCGCGGCGTGCGGCAACTCGCGCGTGCACGTCCGTCACCGTTTGTTAACCACGAGGGCTCTTAATCCGTCTCGATATTTCGTGAGATTGTTCGAGCATTCGCCGTCGAGCGCTGGTTTTGATCATGCCCCCCTCTCCCGACCAGCCGCTTCGCATCCTGCACGCCGTGCGCGCTCCGGTCGGCGGCATCTTCCGCCACATCCTCGACGTCGCCAACGGCCAGGTCGATCGTGGCCATCACGTCGGCATCCTCGCCGACAGTCTCACCGGCGGTGAGCGTGCCGACAAGGCCCTTGCCGAGCTCGCACCGCGGCTGAAGCTCGGTGTGCACCGGATGGCGATCCGCCGCGAACCGTCGCCTGACGATGTCCTGGTCTGGTTCCGCTTGCGGCGCCTGATCGCCACGCTCAAGCCCGACGTCATGCATGGCCACGGCGCCAAGGCCGGCGCTTTCATCCGCATGCGGCGGCGATCCGACGATACCATCCGCATCTACACCCCGCATGGCGGCTCGTTGCATTATCCCCTCAACACCTTCAAGGGCGAGTTTTACGCGCGGCTCGAACGTACGCTGATGGACGCGACCGACCTGTTCCTGTTCGAGAGCGCGTTTGCCCGCGACACCTATCAGCGCATCGTCGGCAAGCCGAAGGGCGTAGTGCATTGCGTCTTCAACGGCGTGACGCCGGAGGAATTCGAACCTGTCGTCATGGCCGACGACGCCACCGACCTCGCTTACGTCGGTGAGTTCAGGCACATCAAGGGCGCCGATCTGCTGGTCGAAGCGGTGGCGCGCCTGCACGAGGGAGGCAAGAAGGTCACACTGACGCTCGGCGGCGACGGCGAGGAGACCGCGGCCCTGAAAGCGCAGGTCGAGAGGCTGGGCCTCTCCAGTGCCATCCGCTTCATCGGTCACGTCAAGGCGCGCTGCGGCTTCTCCAAGGGGCGGCTGCTGGTCGTTCCCTCGCGTGGCGATTCCATGCCCTATGTCGTGATCGAGGCCGGTGCCGCCGGCATTCCGATGATTGCGGCCAAGATCGGCGGCATTCCCGAGATTTTCGGTGCGGAGAACCCGGCGCTGTTTGCGCCGAGCAACGCGGAAGCCATGGCAGAGGCGATTGCGGCCGCGCTCGACAATCCGCTGGGAACAGCGCAGCGCGCCTCGTCCCTTCGCGAGCGCATCTCCGCGCAATTCTCCCAGCAGGCGATGGTCGACGGAGTGCTCGCGGGCTATCGCGACGCATTTGCCAATCATTAACCATCCTTAAGACCGCTTTAGAGAATCTTCCGATTTGTCCGATAATCCGAGACCCAGGGGATGCTCGCCCGGGGCGCAAGGATGCGCCCCGCGGGTTTTTGGAATGGACGTGGACGCCCGTGGAACCGCTCAACGCACGCTCGATGCTCGATGCCGCGACCAGCGCTGCGGCGAAGCCGGCTGACCGGCCCTTTGTGGAGCGCCGCCAGCGGCTCTCGCCCGCCGCGCTCGACGTCGTCAACCAGAAGGTCGCTCGCGCCTATTCGCCGATCGTGATCACCGGCTTCGTACGCCTCGCCGATTTCGCGCTGCTGAGCCTCGTCGGCATCGTCCTCTATCTCGGCTATGTCATGCCGCACGCCGGCTCCTTCAGCTGGATCTATCCCGCGCAGATCATCGCCGTCGCGGTTTCCGCCGTGGTCTGCTTCCAGGCCGCCGACATCTATCAGGTGCAGCTGTTCCGCGGTCAGCTCCGGCAGATGACGCGGATGATCTCGTCCTGGTCGTTCGTCTTCCTGCTGTTCATCGGCATCTCCTTCTTCGCCAAGTTCGGCAGCGAAATATCGCGGCTGTGGCTTGCGGCCTTCTACGTCCTCGGGCTCGCCGCGCTCCTCTGCGAGCGTCTGGTGCTGCGCTCGCTGGTGCGCGCCTGGGGGCGCGAGGGCCGGCTCGACCGCCGCACCATCATCGTCGGCTCCGACCGCAACGGCGAGCAATTGGTCGAGGCGCTGGAGGAGCAGGAGGATTCCGACATCCACGTGCTCGGCGTGTTCGACGACCGCAACGACAGCCGCGCGCTCGACACCTGTGCCGGCGCGCGCAAGCTCGGCAAGGTCGACGACATCGTCGAGTTCGCCCGCCGCACCCGCGTCGATCTCGTGCTGTTCGCGCTGCCGATCTCCGCCGAGACGCGTATCCTGGAGATGCTGAAGAAGCTCTGGGTGCTGCCGGTGGATATCCGCCTCTCCGCACACACCAACAAGCTGCGCTTCCGCCCCCGCTCCTATTCCTATATCGGCGAGGTGCCGACGCTGGACGTGTTCGAGGCGCCGATCACCGACTGGGACCTGGTGATGAAATGGCTGTTCGACCGCGTCGTCGGCGCCCTCGCGCTGCTCGTGGCCTTGCCGGTGATGGGATTGGTGGCGCTGGCCGTGAAGCTCGACAGCCCCGGCCCCGTGCTGTTCCGCCAAAAGCGCTTCGGCTTCAACAACGAGCGCATCGACGTCTACAAGTTCCGCTCGATGTACCATCATCAGGCTGATCCGACGGCCTCGAAGGTCGTGACCAAGAACGACTCGCGCGTCACCCGCGTCGGCCGCTTCATCCGCAAGACCAGCCTCGACGAGCTGCCGCAGCTCTTCAACGTGGTCTTCTCCGGCGACCTCTCTCTGGTAGGCCCGCGTCCGCATGCGGTGCAGGGCAAGCTGCAGAGCCGCCTGTTCGACGAAGCCGTCGACGGCTATTTCGCCCGCCACCGGGTCAAGCCCGGCATCACCGGCTGGGCCCAGATCAACGGCTGGCGCGGCGAGATCGACAATGAAGAAAAGATCCAGAAACGCGTCGAGTTCGACCTCTATTACATCGAAAACTGGTCGGTGCTGTTCGATCTCGTCATTCTGCTGAAGACGCCGATCTCGCTGCTGACCAAGAACGAGAACGCGTATTGAGTTGTGGATCCTCCGTCATGCCCTGCGAAAGCGGGGCATCCAGTACTCCGCGGCGCCAGTCGATTCCGCACTAGACGCCGCGGAGTACTGGATCGCCCGGTCAAGCCGGGCGATGACAGCGGGATTTGTGGGCGTACCAGTTGCGTAAACGTATGAGCGTGTGATGGCGTATGCGGCAACAGCCGGGGAGATGAATGCAGCGGTTCGCGCTGCGCCCGGCGTGCTGGCCCTCCAGCGCGCGCTGGTATGGCTGGTCGGCGCCTCCGGCGCGATCGTCTTCATCGAGCCGAGCCCCTACGAGATCGTGACGTTGCTAGCCACCGTCACCTTCTTCGCCACCGGCCTGCGTCTACGGCTCGCCCTGATGCCGCTGGTGCTGATGCTGATCCTGCTCAATATCGGCTACACGATCAGCGCGATCCCGCTGTTCGAACAGTCCGAAGTGGTCAGCTGGATTGCGACCTCCTGGTACATGGCGGTGACGGTGGTGTTCTTCGCCATGGTCACGTCGGAGGACACCGCGGCCCGGCTCGACATGCTGCGCCGCGGGCTCGTGGTCGGCGCGATGGTCGCCTCGTTATTGGCAGTCGCCGGCTACTTCCACCTGGTTCCCGGCGGCGACGACCTCCTCACACTGTACGGGCGCGCGCGCGGCACCTTCAAGGATCCGAACGTGCTCGGCGCCTTCATGATCCTGCCGGCACTGTTCTCGCTGCAGAGCGTGGTTTCCGACAAGGCCGGCAAGGCCTTCCGCAACGTCATCGCCTTCGGCATCATGTCACTGGCGATCCTGCTCGCGTTCTCCCGCGCCGCCTGGGGCGGGCTGGTGCTGACATCCGCCTTCATGCTGGCGCTGATGGTGCTGACCAGCCGCACCAACGCGCAGCGCTCGCGCATCATCGTCATGGCGATCCTGGCCGCGGTGCTGGGCCTCGCGCTGATCGCGGTGTTGATGTCCTTCGATTCCACCGCCGAGATGTTCAAGCAGCGCGCCAGCTTCGACCAGAGCTATGACGAAGGCCGCTTCGGCCGTTTCGGCCGGCACATCCTGGGTGCGGAGATGGCGCTCGACCTGCCGTTCGGCATCGGCCCTCTGCAATTCCACCGCTTCTTCCCCGAGGACACCCACAATTCCTATCTCAACGCCTTCATGTCGGGCGGCTGGCTGTCCGGCATCTGCTATCCCGCGCTGGTCTTCACGACCGTCATCATGGGTGTCAGGCACATCTTCGTGCCGGTGCCCTGGCAGCGCGCTTATCTCGCGGTGTTCTCCGCCTTCGTCGGCACCGTCGGCGAAAGCTTCGTGATCGACACCGACCACTGGCGGCATTTCTGGATGATGCTGGGCGCGATGTGGGGCATGATCGCGGCTGCGCAGATCTACAAGGCTAGGGCTCGCGACGAAGCTTCTTCAGCTTGAGAGTGGGACGCTTTTCCGGCGGCGTATCGAGCAGACCCTTCAGCGCCGCGGTTGCCGCGAGCACACCCTTGTAGCCCTCGGTCGCGAAACGCAGCAGCAGGCGTAGTTCCTCGTCGGAATAGGTATTGAACACCTTCTCCATTGCCCGTTGCATCGGCACGTAGAACTGGCCGATCTTCATGGCTGCTTCCGGCACGACGGCAATGAAAACCTTGCGCCGGTCGTTTTCATCCCGCTCGCGGCGCACCAGGCCTGCCTTTTCGAGCCGGTCGACCACGCCGGTGATGGCGCCCGTCGTCAGGCCCGTGACCTCGGCGAGCCGGCCGGCGGTGACGCGTCCCTCGAGATAGAGGATGTCCATGCATTCGAGGTCGGAATTGGCAATTCCGGCAACGTTCGCAACGGTCTGGCCGTAGAGCACGCCCTGCGCAGACGACCTGCGCATCGCCTCCTCGAGCTCCCGCAGCAGCGCAGCGCGCGCCTTCGTCCTTGACAAGGTAGACCCCGTATCTTAGTCGATATATATCTTAGTCACTAAGAGATTTAGCGACCGTAATTCTCCTAGCACCACGGAAACGTCGGGAGCAAGCCATGTCCTATCGTCCTCGCAAGGCCCTGATCATCGGCGCCGGCATCGCCGGCCCCGTCGCGGCGGTCCTGCTGCGCCGCGCCGGCATCGAGTCCGCGATCTACGAGGCCTGGCCCTATTCGAAAGGCATCGGCGGCGGCCTTCAGATCGCGCCGAACGGCATGCAGATCATGGACGAGATCGGCCTTTCGAATGAGCTGATCAGCCGCGGCTCGATCGCGGAATCGTTCGACTTCTATTCGCAAGGCGGAGAGCGGCTCGGCTCGATCAACCGCGACATGGCGCGGCGCTACGGCCAGCCCGCGGTCAATGTCTGCCGCGCCACGCTGAACGAGATGCTGATCGACAAGGCCTGGTGCGCATGCGTTTCACTCTATTTCGAGAAGCGCCTGATCAAGATCGAAGATCGCGGCGACCAGCCGATCATCGCCTACTTCGCCGACGGCACCACGGCCGAAGGCGACTTCCTGATCGGCGCCGACGGCGTGCACTCGGTGACGCGCCGCCAGGTGGTGCCGGACGGGCCGCAGCCGTTCGACACCGGACTGATCGGCTTCGGCGGCTTCGTGTCGCATGCCGTCCTCGATGGCAGGCCGATTGGCCGGCACGTCGAGACCACGTTTGGACAGAGCGGCTTCTTCGGCTACGGCTATTGCAGCCCCGATCCGGACGACGGCGTGATGTGGTGGAGCACGCAGCCGGCGCACGGCATGGACGCGGCGATGTTTCGCGCGCTCGACCATGCAACGCTGAAGCAGCACCTGCGCGGCTTCCACCGCAGCTGGCACGATCCAATCCCTGGCATCATCGAGGCAGCCGAGAACATCGTGGTCACCGACACGCTCGACGTCGCCACCCTGCCGACCTGGTCGCGCAAGCGCTCGCTGCTGATCGGCGATGCCGCCCATGCGACCAGCCCCCATGCCGGCCAGGGCGCCTCGCTCGCGCTGGAGGATGCGATGCGCCTCGCCCGGTTGATGCAGCAAGGCCAGGAGCTCGGCGCCACCTTCCAGGCCTTCGAGGCCGAACGGCGCCCGCGCACGGAAAAGATCGTCGCCATGGCCCGCCGCAACGGCAACAGCAAGCGCGAGTTCAGCGCCACCGGCGCGTGGATCCGCAATCAGATGATGAAATGGCTGCTGCCGCTGGGCGCGAAGGGCATGGATTTCATGTACGCGTACGACGCGCGGGCGGTGTAGTGGCACGGTGCAGTAGGGTGGGCAAAGGCGCAACGCGCGGTGCCCACCATCTCCCCGCAATCGCGAGAGACGTGGTGGGCACGCTTCGCTCTGCCCACCCTACGGAAGCTACGTCTGGGCCTCCACCGCGAACGTCAGCCCCGCGTTCTCGACCAGCCGCTTGATCAGCTTGTGCTGCATCGCCGCGCCCGGGGTCCAGAAGCCGGCTGCGACGTCGGTCGTGTCACGCAGCATGCAGATGGCGCATTCGGAGATCATCTTCGAGGTCGAGCCGTAGCCGGGATCGCGGTCACCGGTGACGCCGGCGCGTACCATGCGGCCATCGGGTGCGATCGCGATATAGAGCAGATCGAAGAGACCGTTTTCGCGCTCTTCCTTCGACGGGCCCTCGCCCGGCTTCGGTGCGTCGGGGCCGGTCTTGCCCGCATTGGCAGCCATCACGAGCTTGGCGGTGGCCTCGCCCTTCTCGCCGGGACCGGTCAGGACCATCTCGTCGTAGACGAAGTCCTGGCCGTAGGGGAATCCCATCAGCATGTTGGAGCGGTGAACGTTGCGCGTGTTGATCAGCGCCATCATGAACGGCGCCCCCCAGGATTGCAGATCCTCCTCGAAAGCTGCCCTGTTGCCTTTCGGCTGCTTCGGGCCGCTGAAGCCGGGCGTCAGCGCAAAATGATCGTTGAGAATGGCGACAAGGCTGAGATCCTTCGCCACGGCATCGAAGGTCGCCTTCGCGCTCGCGGCGGTGCCGCCCGAGAGCGTGCCGCGCATGTCGCGCACGCGGCCCTTCACGCGCGGGGCCGGCGCGCCGAAGACACGTTTGGCCTCTTTCTGGACGAAGAACGTACCGAGCTCGAACGGCACGGAATCGTAGCCGCACGAAAACACGATCCGCGCGCCGCTCTCTTTTGCGGCCGCCTCGTACTTGTCGATCATCTGGCGCATCCAGATCGGCTCGCCGCAGAGATCGAAATAGTCCGTGCCCGTGGCCACGCAGGCCGCGAGCAGTTCCTCACCATAGAGCTGATACGGGCCCACTGTGGTGATCACCGACATCGTCTGCTCCGCCATCGCCTTCAGCGAAGCCGCATCCGACGCATCCGCGACAATCAGCGCCGTATTCCCGGGCGCGCCGATCGCATCGCGGACCGATTTCAGCTTGCCGAGGCTGCGGCCTGCCATCGCCCATTTGAGCGAATGGTCGCTCTTGTAATGCTGGGTCAGGTATTCGGCGACGAGCTGGCCGGTAAAACCGGTCGCGCCATAGACGACGATGTCGAATTTCGCAGAGCTCATGGTCGGCCTTTACTTTATTTCTTCGCGTAGCTCACGCCCATGCCGGCACGGACATCGCTTTGAATACCATAGGGCGGGATCGGATAACGCAGGCCGTTCTTCGCCAACGCCTTCATGCCCACAACCGCCTTCGCGAGATGTTCCGGCTTCAGGGCCATCAGCATCTCCTCGTCCGGCACGCCGCCATAGCGCCGTTCGGCATAGCATGGCAAGGACAGGCTGGGCTCACCGCTCTTGAGCGCCCTGCCCCAGGAATCGGCGCAAGCGGTCTCGCCGACCACGCCCCATTCGAACTTCTTGTAGCCGGTATATTGCAGCCCGTTGATCAGGATGATCATCTGCCCCGGCGTCGCATAGACGAGACAAATGTCCGGCGGATCGAGCCGGCCGCTCGCCAGCGGACTGACCGCGAGCGCCTGATATTGCCCGAACGGAACCACGTCCAGCGCCTCCTGGCGCTTGCGTGCGTCCTCCGCCGTGCCGTGCCAGACCCCGACATAGTTTTCGCCGGCGAGCCATTTCTCGTCCTGCGGTGCAAGGCCGATCACCGCGCGGCATTGCGCGCCGACGAGATCGTCGGCGGTGATGCCCACGGTCCAGCCCAGACGCGCCGCCATGCTGACGATCTGGTCGGTGGTGTGGACCGCGGTCGGCCGCCGGATTTTCGGGATTGCCTCCATGTCCGCGGTACGCGCGAACAGCTTCATGCCGATCACCGTGGTCTTCAGCCGCAACAGGCCGTTGAGATCGGCGACGAGGCCGGCAAGATCGATGCGGTCTGCACTCTGCTGTTGCATGGCGTCCTCCCGGCCGGCAGTCGCGCGCCGGCGCTGTTATTGTTTCTTGAACGGTTCTAGTCCTTCGCCGGCCCCGGGAGCAACTCGCCGGTCCGGCCCATCAGGCGGTAGGCGACGAGCCCGATCCATTCGCGCACGGCGACCTCGGTTCGGCGGAGCCCGTCCGTGGCGACATTGGTGAAAGAGAGAAGATCGTCACGCCCGCCCATTCGCCAGTCCACGGGATAGGCTTCGACGTCAAATCCCGCCTTGCGAAAGATCCCCATCGAACGCGGCATGTGAAAGGCAGAGGTGACCAGGAGCCAGCGTTCGCCCGGTTTGGGCGCCACCAATTGTTTGGTGAAGATGGCGTTCTCGTAGGTGTTGCGAGAGTCCCGCTCGAGGATCAGGCGCTGCTTCGCGATACCCAGGTTCTCCAGGATCGGCGCGGAGTAGTCCGCCTCCCGGGAGTCCGTCGAAACCAGGTTCGCGGTGCCCCCGGTGAAAACAATACGCGTGTTCGGATAGCGGCGCGCGAGCTCAGCCGGCGCAAACAGGCGACCGGCCGCGTGCGCGACGACCGGCGTGCGGTGCGCCGCCGACAGATCGGTGTCGACGGAGCCGCCGAGCACGATGATGCCGTCGGGCGCACCGCGCGACGGATCCCACGGCGCAAAACGCGACTCCAGCGGATAGAGCAAAAGGTTGCCGAGCGGCGAGAACGCGGCGAGCGCCAGCAGGATCAGCGTGGCCGCGGCGAGCTTGCGGCCGAATGCGGCAAAGCGCGTCGCCATCAGGACCACCGAGACGATTCCGAGCTCGATCATCAAGTTGATCGGCAGCACCGCGGTGCCGAGGGTCTTTGACAGGAGAAAAAGCAGGGGAGCCTCGCTGGAATGATCGTACCCGTTGCGCGCGGGCTTGACCCGCCCGTCGATCTTCAGAAAGCTTCTTGGAAGAGGATCGATTGCCTGGTCAAGCCCGGGCCTGTGAAACGGACGGACGCCACATGACCCATCACCACCTGCATTCCAGCCCCGAGACCTGCCATTGGGGCTTCTTCGAAGCTGCGCTCAAGCCCGTCCTCACCGTCGCGAGCGGCGACGAGGTCACGGTCGACACCATCAGCGGCGGCCCGGACATGCTGCCCGACCGCGACACATTTCACATTCCGCCCGAGATGCTCGAGGTTCATGCCAAGAACGAGCGCATGCTGCCCGGCCATATCCTCACTGGCCCGATAGCGGTCGAGGGCGCCGAGCCCGGCGACGTGCTCGCGGTCGAGATCCTCGACGTCCAGCTCCGGCAGGATTGGGGCTGGAACATGATCAAGCCGCTGTCCGGCACCCTGCCCGACGATTTCCACGAGACGCGCATCCTGAACATCCCGCTCGACCGGTCGCGGATGGTCGCCCGGATGCCCTGGGGGCTGGACCTGCCGCTCAAGCCGTTCTTCGGCGTGATGGGCGTTTCGCCGCCGCCGGCCTGGGGCCGCATCTCCTCGCTGGTCCCGCGCGCCATGGGCGGCAATCTTGACAACAAGGAGCTTGGCGCCGGCGCGACGCTGTACCTGCCGGTGTTCGTCCCGGGCGCGCTGTTCTCCTGCGGCGACGGCCACGGCGTGCAGGGCGACGGCGAGGTCTGCGTCACCGCGATCGAGACCGCACTCCAGGGCCGCTTTCGCCTGACGCTGCGCAAGGACCTCAGGCTCGATTATCCCCGCGGCGAGACGGCGACGCATTACATGACCATGGCGATGGACCCCGACCTCGACCAATGCGTGGTGCGGGCGCTACGCAACATGATCGTGCTGCTCGGCGAGAGGCGCAATTTGTCGCGCGAGGACGCCTATACGCTATGCAGCCTGGCGGCCGATCTGCGGGTGACCCAGACCGTCAACGGCTCCAAGGGCATCCATTGCATGATCGACAAGGCGATCGTGCACGGCTGAGCCGACCCGCCCACTCCTGACCTGTCGAGGCCACGCAGCCGCCGGCCTGTTCGCGCGGCGCGCCTCGTCATGCCTAATTTCCTTCGCGATTCCAACGGGCTGAACGAGCACCGCAGCCTGCGATTGACTTCTGCCTCCGAAGCTAAATAGAGTCTTAATCGTAACTTTTATGTACCTGCGTAAGAGGCTAGCGTTTAGGCATGGCCACCGAAAAAGCCGAGACTGACCGCATTCCCGTAACCTTGGCGCTCTCGACCATCACCTATCTGGAGAAGCTGGTGAGACAGGGCACCCACGGCACCAGCGTTCCCGGCGTCGCACGTACCTTGATCGAGGAAGGCATCCGTCTCGCCATCAAGGACGGGCTTTTGTCGATTCGCGACAATGGCAGGACGTGAGCGCGCGCCGAACGTGAGGCGGACGGATCTCGAGAAGCGGATGGCCGACATCTGCAACCTGGGACCGCGACAATGCCTGTTCTCTCACCGACTTCTTCTTCACAAACCTGGACCGACGAACGCATCGAACTGCTGAGGCAGCACTTCGAGGCCGGCCTCTCCTGCCGCGAGATCGCCGCCGACATCGGCGTCAGCCGCAATGCCGTGATCGGCAAGCTGTCTCGCCTCAATCTGACGCGCGGCCGGACCATCGACGACCGCAAGGTTCAGGACCGGGGCTCCGCGCCTTCGCGCACGTCGCGAACGGTGCCGCGGCTGCAATACGAAATGCTCGCCACGATCTACGGCGAGACCGGTGCGCCGATGGTCGCCGGTCCGATCGACGACGCCAATCGCTGCTCGCTGCTGGAGCTTGCCGAGAACCGCTGCCGCTGGCCGATATCCACACCTGGCGCGGACGATTTCTGCTTCTGCGGCAACTCCGCGCCCGACGGCCAGTCCTATTGCGCCGGCCACAGCCGCCTCGCCTACCGGCCGAATTCCCGCGCGCGCGTCATGCGCGGCTAGAGCCATGTCTTAGAGCCATGTCTTAGAGCCATGTCTTAGAGCCAAGTCTTAGAGCCAAGTCTTAGAGCTCATGTCCTCGAGCCATGTCCCAAAACGAAAAACCTCCGGCAGGGCATTGCCGGAGGTTCCTGGAGGTTTAGCATCAAGTCAGAGCCGCAACTTTCGTCATCGGCCGAGAGCTATATAGCTTAGTAACTCAGGTAAGTAAATAAATTTGGGGCCTGTCGAATCGCATGGCTCGTCTTCGTTGCCGGCACGGGCCATCTGATTTTCCGAAAGCGATCTTCGTAAAAAAGCCCCGGCGGTGTCCCGCCGGGGCTGCGTCATATCCGGAGACTCGAGTCCGAAGACCCAGGTAAGAAAACCCAAGGCTTACCAGTTGCGCTGGGCGCGAACCAGCAGGCTGTAAGTGTCCTGGTCCTTCAGCTCATAGGCCGCCGCGGGCTTGGCAACGCTCGTGAGCGCCGGCGTCGTGATCACGCCCGAGTACTTCTGGTCAAGGTGGCTGTAGGTGAAGTCAGCCGAGAAGGTCAGGTTCTTGACCGGGGTCCAGCGGGTGATGACACCGATCTGGCCGATGTTGAAGTCCGGGTTACAGGTACCGGTCAGGGTCGCGAACGCGGCGCTGCCGCAGATCATGCCCTTGGCCGTGCCGCTGTAGTTGACGGCAGCCCACGCACCATAGAGCGCCGAGTTCCAGTACGGGCTCCAGTTGTGGGTGTAGGCACCACGGAAGCCGTAGGTCTTGGTCAGCTCGAGGCCGCTGCCGGGTGCGAACACCGCGTCAGACACGCCGGCGAAGCCGATGCTCTGATACGCGCCGCCCGAACCGCCGAACATCGAGTAGTTGGTCGCTGCCAGCTCCTGGAAGTTGTAGCGGCTCGCGCCGTCGGTGTAGACGCCCGAGATGTTGATCACGTCGCCTGCACCGGTCGGGATGTTCTTGATCGACAGAGCCAGCTGGACGGCCCAGCCCCACTTGTCTTCAGGATGACCCGTGGCTTCGCTCGCGCCGTAATAGCCGACGTGGTTGTCGTGCGCCGCGACCGAGGCCTGGAACAGGCCCCAGGCCTGGTCGACGCGGAGCGTACCGACGAGATCGGGGGCGCGGGTGCCGCCGAGATCGTTGGAGCCGTAGGCACCGCCGAGGACGCCGGTGGTGGACATGCCGGCCGTATTCCACAGCGCGGTCTGGAACACCTGCGTCTGGTCCTGCGCCGAGACGATCGCCGTTATGCCTTGGCCCAGATCGGCGGTGTAGGTGAACTGGGCGACACCGTTGGTGGTGCCGCTGCCGCCGACGAGCTGGTCGAAGTTGTTGCCGGGATAGTTGATCCAGGGCGCGTCGAACTGCGACACCGCCTTACCCATGGTGAAGCCGGCGAACTGGATGAAGGCGTAGTAGACGCCGAGCGCGCCGCCCGAGATCCCCCCGTCGGTGCCGTTGACGGCGCCGCCGCTGGACCCGATCAGACCCGTACCTGCGGCGTTGAGGCCGAGCGTGCTGCTGTACTGGGTGGCACCCGTTCCCGAACCGGCGCCGACATAGTTGCCGGTCGTCCAGGTGAAGACCGCATCGAAATAGGTGCGGACAACGCCGTACTCGGTCGCGGTGCGCGTGTCGATGTTGAGATCTTCACGAGCGCGCATCGAGTAATAGTTCGTCAGGCGGTTATTGGCCGCGAAGACGTTGTTGTACTGGGCGCTGTAGTTGCCGCCGGCATTGAGCGCCACTTCGGCACGCAGATAACCGCCCAGCTTGATGCAGGTGTCGCTGCCCGGGATGTAGTAGAAACCCGCACCGTAGAGCGAGCAGACCTTCACATACTCGACCGCCTTGGCCTTGACAGGAAGATCAGCCGCCTGAGCTCCACCGACGGCGATCAGACCCGCCGCAGTGCCGAGCAAAAGGCTCTTCACCACTTTCATATTAAAACCTCCAAGTTGCTCATTATACGAAGACCGGACCGTGAGGCCCCCCAGATCCCCGTCTTGCAAATCCGTTCGGCCGCTTTGCGCTTTCGGACACACCCGCTTTCGACGCGAGGGACGTGAGCGAACCAGCTGCAACGGGACGATCGAGAACCCCCCACCGTCACGAAGCAATATGCCTGCGCCGTTGACTAATCAAAATACCTTATTTAGTCAGCTTTGTGGTTTCGCTAAACCTGTACCCCATACGCAACACTCCGGCGAAAGCGATCCGTGAGCAAATCATCTTTGTAGTTTGAGTGACAAAATTAGCCTGCTCTGCACTTGCGTCAGAGCAGGCTTGCGTGGACTATGGCTTGCACCACACCGGCCGCATACAAACCAGATCACGGGAGTGACGCTGTGTCAGCGACGAGGAAAGAAGGGGCGCGCCTCCGCCCCATCGGCAACCTGGATATCATCAGGCGCTTCACCTGGGAGATATCGTCGATCAACATGTATCTGGAGGAGCTGCGTCAGTTCTGGGCGAGAACGCTCGGCATCAGCGGCCCCCAATGGCTGATCCTGATGGCGATCTCCGACCTCGACAAGGACGACGGCATTCCAGTCAACGTCGTCTCAAAGCTCCTCCACGTCGACCCGTCGTTCGTCACGACCCAGTCCAAGCTGCTCGAGAAGAAGGGCCTGTTGCGCCGTCGCCCCTCGCCGACCGACGCAAGGGTGGTGCGGCTGTCCCTGACCGAGAAGACCCAGAAACACCTGGCGAGCCTCACCGAGCAGTACAAGACGATCAAGGAATTCGTCTTCCAGGAGTTCGACGAGAAAGAACTCACCGATTTCACCACCAAGCTCGCGATGTTGAAGACCCGCCTCGAAAAGGCCTGCGTCCGCCTGACTCTCGACTTCTGAGGCGACGTCCTTAGATGCGGCCCGCAACGCCGAGCCGGGATTCGAGCCAATCGAAAATGTATTCATTGGCAAGGCTTGGATTGTCCGCATGGGCCTGCGCCGCGCCGGTTTCGGCCGCCGTGAATACCTTCAACATCACATCCGAGCTGCCGAGCCGGGACGTCTGGACGATCTGACGCGCCCGATCGGCCTTGAGCCAGCCGTCCTCGCCGAGCGTGATCAACACCGGACAGTCGGCGCTGGAGGCCATCAGCGGAGCATGCGGCACCGGAACGATGCTGACGTCGCTCATCGCGAATCGGCTGGCAAAGAAGGCCCGCTCGTGCAGGTCCCACAGGCCGCCATCGCAGACGGCGGCGGCAAGCCGCGGCTCCTGCAGCACCGCGCGGGCCACGAAAGAAGAGCCCCAGCCATCGGCGACGATCGCGACGCGCCCGAAATCGACGTCGCTGCACGTCTCCAAATAGTCCATGACGCACGGAATCGCACTCTCGAGATCCCGGCGCCGCAACAGCGCGTCGAGATAATCGTCGCGCTGGTCGCCGAACAGGTCCAGCGCCAGCAGCGAGAAGCCGCGCTCGCGCGCATGCGGCGCGAGCTTGAACAGAAACTCCTCCTTGCGGTGGCCGGGCTCGCCGATGCAGATCACGGTCGGAGCTCGCACGCGTCCCGATGGCGCGGGCAGGAAATAGCCCTGCAACGAATGTCCGTCGAGCCAGGGTATCGTCATGACTTCCCCGGCCGGATCGCGCGCGGCGAGGAAGCGGCGGGCACAATCCTGCATGGCGAGGACCGCGACCCAGCGGCGCTCGTCCGCCTGATCGAGTGGCATTGCGGCCGCACTATAGTAATTCATGGCGCGGAGCCAGTTGCGTTGCGCGGTCGCCCTGTGACCTTCCACGAACGCGGCCTCGGCACGAAGTCGATTGGCCTGCGCCAGATTCTTCCACTCGCGATGCCAGGATTGGTCTTCGCCCCGCTTCAGCTGCCGCGCGATCATCAGGCATTCCGCGATCGTGGCGCCGCCCTCCTGGGCGGCGGTGAGGAGCCGCGTGAATTCAGCGGAGATGTCCTCTCGCTCCGGGCAAAGGATCCAGTCGTCGGAGAGGCATGCGGGTATCATCGGGAGCTACGCTCTGGTCATCGCCTTACACATGATTGACTAAACTATTTTGGTTCCCTCACCAAGCTGCCGTGCGCCGAATGAGAGCCGTTCGAGATCACCATCGCTTGAACGCAGGGACGTATCGCATGCGTAACATTCCAATTGGTCATGAGTGGTCGACACTGGCGGGACACGCCGGCAGCGAACTGGCAAGAGGTGGCACTCGAAATTGCCTGCGCGCCTCTTGCCATGATGAGCATCATCCCTATATCGGCGCGCGCTCGGCGGCCGCCTCAGCCGAGCCGCCAGCCGACCTCCTGCGTAAAACTTTCGTAGAAGGATCTTTCGTAGGCCTGCTCCGGCGTAGCACGAACGCGCTCGTCAAGGCGTTTTGCGTCCTCGCCCACGAGAATGCGCCATTGCTCCGCCTTGACCCCGTCGAGGATGATCCTGGCGGCCTGCGCCGCCGTGGTCGGCGCATCCTCGAGGAAGCTGCGGGCGCGCTCAGTGAACACCGCCTGGATGTCTTCGTCCGACATCTTGTCGGCGTCCGGCACGCCGGCCGCGACCATGCGCTTGCGGGTCAGCGCGACCTCCTCGGCATTGAGCCGCTCCGAACCGTCGGCGCTCTGCACCTTGCGCGAATTGGAGACGATCGAGGTGCCGATATGGCCGGGCATCACCACCGAGCATTTGACGTGCGGCGCGTGCAGGCGGAGGTCGTTGATCAGCGCTTCGGTAAATCCCTTCACCGCGAACTTGGCCGAGCTGTAGGCGGTGTGGGACTGGTTCATGCCGATCGAAGCCCAGAAGCCGTTGACGCTCGCGGTGTTGACGATGTGGGCCTCGTCCGCCGCGACCAGCATCGGCAGGAAGGTGCGGACGCCGAGATAGACGCCGCCCCAGCAGATGTTGAAAGTGCGCTCCCACTGCTCGCGCGTGTTGGTGAACAGGCTGCCGCCGCCACCGATGCCGGCGTTGTTGAACAGAAGGTGGATCCGATCGGTCTTCTGCTGCTCGGCGAGTTCGTCGCGGAATCGCTTCAGATGATCCTCGATCGAGACGTCGGCGATGTGGGTCGTGACGCGCAGGCCCTGCGGCAACTTCTCGACCTCGCACAGCCGCTTGGTCTCGGCCATCGCGGCTTCCGAGACGTCGCACATCGCGACATTGCAGCCCTCGGCGACGAGCTGCCTCGCGAGCTCGCGTCCCATTCCCGTGCCGCCGCCGGTGATAACGGCGATCTTTCCTGCAAAATCCTTCATGGGACTTTCGGCCCCTCCCTTGTCGGTATGTTTCTTCCAGCTAGCGCCGCGCGCATCGGAGCGCGCGCAAAATGTAGCAGCGCCGCATCCGCAGGTAAAAGCGGATCGGCGCTGCCGTGCTCATCAGTAATTTCGGGACGTGGACTATTCGGCCGCCTCGACACGCCGCCCGTTCAACGCGCCGAGCCCGTCCAGTGCCTTGCGGATCGTCGCCTGCTGCGCGCTTGAGGCCTCCGGCATCGGCGCGCGCGGATAAGTCCTGGGCAGGCCCTGCAGCGTCTGCGCATAACGCGTGCAGGCCGGCAGATTGTCGGCGATGACAGCGTTCCACAGCGTCAGCAGCTTCTTGTGCACGTCGAGCGCGCGCGGATGGTCACCCGCCTTCACCGCATCCCACAGGGCGACGGAGGCATGCGGCGCCGCGGTCAGGATCGCGGCGATCGAGCCATGGGCCCCCAAAGTGTAGGACGGATACATCAGGGCATCGACCGCGCTGTAGATCAGCTTGTCCGGCGCCATCATCATGAGGTCCGCGAACAGTTTCAGGTCGCCCGCGCTCTGCTTGACGCCGACCACCAGCGGCACCTCGGTCATGATCCGCGTCAGCAGCGCCGGCGAAAGGTACGACCACGGCACCACGTTGTAGATGATGATCGGCATGCCGGTCTCGTCCGCCATGGCGCGGAAGTGCGCCACCATCGCCTCGTCGTCCGGCTTGAACAGATAGTGCACCGGCGTGACCTGGAGGGCGGCGACATTCATGTCGCGCACCAGCTTGCCGCGGCGGATCGCATCGCGCGTGGAATCGACGATGATGCCGGCGATCACGGGAATGCGTCCCTTCACCGCCGCAACCGTCGCCTCCATCAGGTCGCGATATTCCTCGTGATCGAGCGTGTGCCCCTCGCCGGTCGAGCCGCCGGCCGCGACGCCATGCGCGCCGGCGCCGATCATCCAGTCGACCTGAGGCGCCACAAGTGTGTAGTCGATCTCGCCATCCTTGCGGAACGGCGTCGTCATCGGCGGGATCACGCCGGTCGGTCGTGCCTTCATGGTCTGCCCTCGCGTTTCCATATCCCTTGTGGCGCTCCCGCTCTTTTGGCGGGTGCCCACGGTCCTGCAAGCCTACCGGCTGCGCGCGGCCTGTGAAGCGCCACCGGCGCGGCGCTGCCCCCACAATCGATCATCCCTGCGACTCACCCCCGCCGGTTCCCCGTATTTGTCCGGCTTCGGTTATGGGCAATCTTTTTAGAATCCGAATCGTCAAATGGGGTCCGGACGCTGGGTCGAGCCGGCCAGGCCAGCGTGTTGTTTGCGTCACAGGCTCTGGCACTCCGCTTGCATCCTCTTCGTGGTCAGAAACTACCGATGAGGTGACTGGAATGTTCGTGACCGTCGTTGCCGTGCTCTGCCGGCTGAGTGCAGCCAGCTCAGGCAGTTGCATCGAGGAAATCGTGACCGACAGCAACATGACGCCCGAGATGTCGATGATGCAGTGTGCGATCGGCGCACAGGCCCCCCTGGCGAAATGGATGGGCGAGCATCCGATCTACCACGCCAACTGGCGGCTCGATCGCTACAAATGCGTTCCGGGTCGCTACGAGATCAAGGGCCACGCCTAAGGTCCCGCAAAACTACTGATACCAGGACGACGGACCAAGACTACCAACGAGGAAACGCCCCGGAGGCCGCATGGTCTTTCCGCGCGGGCATCGACAGCGCCAGACCCCATTGCGGCGGCGCGCTTTGTGACAACGATCACACCTTCCTCTTAAGCCACCGCTCGCAAAATGATCGCACGCGCGTGTCGCCCTTCCGGCGTCGGCATCAGCGCGTAATTGTGCGGCTGGTCGCGGAGCAGATGCAGTTCGACCGGCACACCCACCGCCCGCGCCCGCTCCGCGAGCTCGACGCTATCAGGGTAGAGCAGATCGCGCGTGCCCGAGAAGATCGTCATCGGCGCCAGCGCGCGGAAGGCGCCATTGAGCGGACTGACGAAGGGATGGCCGACATCGAACTCGCCGGCATAGAGGCGGCCCGCCTCGAGGATTCCCGGAATGTCCTGGATCGGATCGCGCGCCGCGATCGCGACCTGCTCCGGACGGCTGACCGACGCATCCGCCGCCGGCGAGATCAGCACCATCCGGTTCGGCTGCCGATGCCCGCGATCGCGCAGCCACTGGCATGCGGCGAGCGCGAGGCCTGCACCGGCCGAATTGCCGACCACCGTGACCTTTGCGGGCCCGGCATCCTCCAGCAACATCCGCAACAGCTCGGCCGTCGCCGGCACGACGTCCTTTGCGGTTGCGCGCGGTGCAAGCGGATAGATCGGCACGACGCAGCACACGCGCGCCCCACGCGTCATCTGGCCAACGAAGCGCCAATGCGCCGCCACGATCTCGTTGATGTAGCCGCCACCATGCAGGAACATGACGTAGTTGCAGCCCTCATGACCCGATGACGGCGCCGTGTAATAGACCGGCCACCCTCCCATCTTGGTCAGCGTCGCCTCGACACCGCGACCGAGCCCCGTCGGCTCAAACGAGGCCGGCTGCAACGCGAGCTTCTGCACATGCGCCCGCACCGCCTCGGCGGACGCCAGCTGCTCCTTATACGGAAGCTGCCGCAGCAGCAGGTTGAAGGCACGGCTTTGCAGGCTTGGTGCGGGATCGCGCCGGGCCGGCGTACCGAAAACGCAGCCGCCCGGACAGAACTGCAAGGCCGAGACAAGTCTTGCAACGCTCATGGCCACATCCCCATCTGGCTCTTTCGACACGGCGACAAAGAGGCTTGCCGACCCGCCACCATTTGCCGCTATAATGCGAGCATTCACTCGCTTTTCCTACTCGCATTCAGATCACAAGGCCGTGGCCCGCAAACCACCCACAAGCCCCCGGAAAAACGCCTCGCAGGAGCGCTCTCGCGCCACCGTCGACGCACTGGTCGAGGCAACTGCTCGCATTCTAGTCAAGGAAGGCTTTGAGAAAGCCAGCACCAACCGCATCGCTGACATCGCCGGCGTCAGCGTCGGCTCGCTCTATCAATATTTTCCCAGCAAGGAGGCGCTCGTCGCCGCCGTGATCGACCGCCACAACGAGGAGATCATGGGCATCGTGCGCGCGGCGCTCGCCGAGGTCGCCGACCTGCCGATCGAGAAAGCCGTGCGCAAGCTCGTCTCGGTCGCGATCGAAGCCCACCGCATCGACCCGAAATTGCACCGCGTCCTCGCCGAGCAGATCCCCCGCACCGGCCAGCTTAGGGATGTCGAAGCCTTCAACCGCGAAGTCCACACCCTCGTGCGCGCCTATCTCGAAAGCCGCCGCAAAGAGATGCGCAAGATCGACCCTGGCTTGGCCACCTTCATCTGCGTCAGCGCGATCGAAGCGGTCGCGCACAACACGGTGCTGAACCAGGCCGAGATGCTGTCGGAGAAGACGGTGAAGACGCTGGTGGACGAGACGACAAGGATGGTGGTGGGGTATTTGAGGTAGGTGGCTTCTCCAAAGGGTATCAAACGGCAAATTTCCGGCTCCGCCGTTAGCCTCCGGCGGCGAATTTGTCAGCGGCAAATTTCAGAATCTTTGTCAGGTTGCGTCTCGTTTCATCGTCAAACGGATTAACCGCTTGAGGATTTGCGCAAAGCTCGGCCAAGTACCAACCTATCTCCTTCTTCGACGGCTTTGGATTCCCGACAGCAACTCCAATGGCCTTCTTCGTATTTTCAGACAGCATTGTCTCTAAACGCCCGCCCTCAAACTTCGCATCGACCTTGGCGAGTGTCACCACTCTGTCTGATAACAACCACTCGTTCCGATATCGCCGCTCACGTAGTAGGACAGGGCCTCGAGGATCGTCGTCTTCCCGCTCTCATTCAAACCTATGAGCGTTACAATCGGCGAGCTTACGCGCTTGTCGAGTTTAATCTCGACGTCTGTGGCACCTTTGAAATTTCGGATGCGAAACGAATGAATTTTTGCCAAGGATTGATCTCTCTGCGTCGGCTAAGCCCGACATGCACCCGTAACGTGCAGGGAAAGTCAATACTACCGAAGTCTCTGTTCGCGCCAGTCCACGACCCGACCGTGCCTACTGAGAAGGTCACGCCGAACCCTTGTGAACGCGAGGACGTGAATGGTGACGGGGTGAGATAAGTGGAACGATGTCCGGGTCTTGGACGCTACTGCTGGCCGGGCGGAGAGGTCGCCCCCATTCCACATGCTCGCAAGATGACATCGTGCCCCTGTTTTGCCCGACACGTCAAAACGCTTCGGAAAAACATAACACCGCCAATAGCTTCGCTACTGTGCATGGGGTTGTTTTCGGCATTTTGATTGACCGGCCACCAAAGCAGCCGCCCGCGACTGATCGCGGCCCATGCGTCACCGGCGGCAGCTGGCTCCGCGCCGCCCCTCGTTCCACCCGACAGATGCTTTTGAAAAAATGGTCGGAGCGAGAGGATTTGAACCTCCGACCCCTAGTCTCCCAGTTATAAGCGGCCTGTTTTATAGCCATTCACACCGTTGGACAACGTAAAAAAAACCTTGTAAATCAAACGCCATCCAACCAATGACCACTTGCCCTTTTCGGACCGATAGCCAGACTGCTGGCTACAGGGTGGCTATAAATTGGTGGGGGCATGGCGACGATCAAGATTACAACCGAGAGCGTGGCGGCGCTTACGAAGTCGGCAGTTCCGAACAAAACGACCTTTTACTTCGACAATGAACTAGCGGGCTTCGGGCTGTACCGCACGACTACCGGCACCGGTACCTACTTCGCCGAATTCCGCCCTGTGGCCGGCGGTTCAAAGAAGCGGCTGAAGCTCGGCCGGGTTGGCACCCTCAAGGCCAATGAGGCCCGCGAGGCGGCCCGTAGGGCGATTGCAAACGCCGCGCTCGGGAAAGACCTAGCTCAAAATCGAAGCGATGAGCGGGCGAGTCTGACGGTTGAGGAGCTGGTCTCGAAATACATCGAGGAATACGTCGCGGAGCACAAAAAAGCGTCCACCGCCGGCCTCTACCGCATGCTGCTCAAGAAACATGTCAAGCCGCGCCTGGGCTCGACCAAGGCCACCTCGCTGACGCGGGTTGATGTACAGCGCGCCCACGCCCTGATGACCCGCGAGGCCCGCATTTCGGCGAACCGCGCTATCAAGCTGCTGTCCGCCGCCTATGGCTGGGGCTCGCGTCATGGTCACGTGCAGGAAGGCATGAACCCGGCCTCCGGCACCAAGCTAAACGAGGAAGAGGGTCGCGAGCGCTTCCTGACTACAGCCGAGATGCTGGCTATTGGCAACGCCATGATTGAGGCTGAAACCATAGGCCTTCCCGTGGATGCGGGCACAACGAAGCACGCGCCAAAGGGGCAGCTTGTCGTAATGAGTCCATACGCTACTGCGGCAATCCGGCTTCTTATGCTCACCGGCGCTCGCCTGCGGGAAATACTTAACCTGCGGTGGTCGGAGGTTGATCTTGAGCGGGGTGTTCTGCGGCTGCCGGATTCAAAGACCGGAAAAAAGACGGTGTTCTTGCCGACAGCTGCCGTCGACATAATCAAGGGGCTAACGAAGCTTGGGAGCTACATGATTGCTGGCGAGTCCGCCGGCACCAAGCACGAGAAGCCCCGCTCAGATCTCAAGCGACCATGGGCCGCTATCTGTAAGCGCGCCGGTGTGAGCGGCGTTCGAATCCACGATCTGCGACACACCTTTGCCTCCACCGGAGTCGGCGACCAGATGGGCTTGCCCGTTATCGGCACCCTACTCGGCCACGCCGACCCGAGCACTACACAGCGATATGCCCATCTGGCAGACGAGGCGGCGCGGCGCGCGGTTGAGGCTATCGGAGGCAAGATCGCCGCCGCGCTGAGCGGGAAGTAGCTCGCCCCGCCTTGGCAGCGGAGAAGCCGCAAAACGCGCAGCCATAACGAAAAAGCCCCGGCGATGCCGGGGCCTTGACGCTTGATCGTGAGATCAGATCAGTACCTGACGCCCGCACCAGTCCAGTTGAAGCGGTAGACCAGCGAGGTGGAGACCGTCTGGTTCCAGCTGTTGGCGCGGATGCTGTTGCCGGTCGGGAGGTTGCTGCCGTCGATCAATTCGTCCTGCGTCTTGGCGTTGTAGAAGGCCGAACGATACTCGGTCTTCATGAACCAGCCGGGCGAAGAGATGCCGAAGAAGTTCAAGCTGTTCTCGACGCCGCCGCCGATGAACCAACCGTTGCGGTTGTAGCTGTCGAGGTGGGCACCGACCGGGACGCCAGCGAGGTCAGTGAAGTTGGTCTGGCCGAAGTGGGCGCCCGAGTAACCGCCGTTGACGTAGGTGAGAACGTTCGGAGCGGCTAGCCAGCCGAGGCGAACACCAGCGGCCCAAGAGTCTTCCAGCTTCTGGTTGCCGGTGATGCCGAAGATCGGATCCTGGATCGTGGAGCGGATGCTGCCGAACTGACCGTCGGCGAACACGCCGGCAACCCAGGTGCCGCTGAACTGCCAGTCGTAACCAAGGCCGACGGTGCCGAACCAGCCCGAACCACCCTGGCGCTGCGTGATCGTCAACGGCGTGCCGGTGGCCGTATCTACAACGCTCTGGTCAGCATTCGAGAGGCCGCCGCCGCCACCACCGAAGATGTAAAAGCCGGTCCAGTTGGCAACCGGAGCCGCCATCGGCGCCTTCACGTAGGGACGGGCGCCAAGGTCAGCGGCTGAGGCCGAACCGGTCATCGCCGCAATGGCGGTCAGAGCCAGCAAAATCTTCTTCATGACAAAAATCCCCAAGCAGTGTGCGTCGATGTCTCGGCTAATATAGCCTGAAGGGCCAAAGATGCTGTAACTCAAGGGCCACAGTGACGAGCAATCGACAGGCGATGCTGGCGAGCAACAAGACAATCGTAGCTGAGCTATTCCGTGACAATCCCGCGGAAATAGCAGCCTATCTCACTGAAAAATTTGCCAAAAATGATTACGTCGCCGCGCGAACTAGTCTGGGCCTCGTGATGCAAGGCCAAAATGTGCAGATGCTGGCACGTGACGCCGGCCTAAGGCGGGAGAGCCTGTACAGGACATTTGGGGGCCGAATCGATCCTCAGCTCAGTCGGATCCTCAAGCTCTTCGATGCGCTTAACGTGCGAGCGTGCGTGGTGCCGTCGAGTCCTTCTGACCCTCAGACCACAACAGCCCCCGGTGCGGTTGAAGCGTTTGCAGTGCGACTAACTCAAGCGTTCGAGGACAATCATTTCGACAAGGCCGTGCGCGGATTGAAGGAAGTTGCGCTCTCCCAGAATGTCTCCGTCCTCGCGCGAGCCTCTGGCCTTGAGCGAAGATCGGTCTACAGGACATTCGGCGGGACCGTAGATCCCCAATTGAGCAGGATTTTGAAGCTTTTTGACGCCATGCAACTTCGGTTCGTCGTCATGGCCCTTGCGCCCAGGCCAAAGTCAAACCGGCCCAAGCTTGGGCGCCCGCCAAAGATCCGAAGATAATCCTAGGATGGCCGCTCAGGACGGCCGAATCCACATCGAGAAAATCATTATATCCCTTCCTATACACGCTCAAGGCAAGCGGCTCGGAGTTCGGCGCCGGCATCAGGTGCGCGGTCGAGAAGGGCTGGCTGTAGCTGCATGAGAGCGGCACCTATGTGCGGCTGCTGACGCCCGGCCAGGATCTCCTGGCACTACGTTAGGAACCTAGCACCGTTGCCCGGCTTGGAAGTCTTGCTGGCTCGCTCGACCGGAAGCCAGCGGAGCGACCCCGGTCCATCCTTCCAGCCCCCATTAGCCGGGGCCGCCTCTAAGCCGCTACCGGGACACCGCTGCGACAAGGCGAGGACAGCAGCCATGCTTCTTTGCACTTACAGCATAAGTAATCTGACCGAGTTCGAATCCGATCTCGCCCCAATCATCTTGGATCGGGATGAGGCGCAAGAGTTTGCGTCCGTGCTGGCGCAAGAGATCCTCGCGGAATTGCCCGAGCTAAGTTGTAAAGGAATGTGCATCGTCGTTTACGACGAGGATGGCAACGCCATTGCGCATGCTCCGCTGGGCACATGGCAATAGCGACTCCGATTAACGGCGCAAAACGGCGATCGATCACCCTTCGGCGAGATGCGCGAGATGGGCTTACGGCGCGTTCTGGTCCACTGCCATTGCGGTCATAATGTTGCTCTTAGCGCCGATCGCTGGCCAGACGATGTTCGCTTGTCTGACATCGAGCCGCGGTTTGTGTGCGCCGCATGCGGCAACCGAGGGGCTCAGGTCAGGCCGGATTTCAGCAGCGGCAAACGGACGTTAGGAACGAACGCGCGGAGGAAGGCTTGCAAGACGTGCTAGCTCACTTGACCGGGAGCTGGCGGAGCGGCCCCGGCCCACCTTCCAGCCCCCACGAAGCCGGGGCCGATTCTAAGCCGCCCAGTGAGGCGGACTTACTGCACGAGAACCAAGACTAGGCAGGCGACCATGATCGCCAGCCAGACCAGCGAAAGCCGGTAAGTGTGCCGGTCCATGGCGTTCATTGAATGTTCGGCGTGGACCAATTCCCTTGAGATAAATCACGGGTCGGCACAACACGAAAACACGCCACTTCGGTCTTGGCCGGGAAAACTTGTGGCCAGGGAGAACGGGCCCGCCAGCGAGAACCGCACACGTAACGCCCACCGAGCCGGCCTTACTCCTTCGTTTCGGTCCAAGTCTGCGCACCGCATTGGCACTTGAACATGCGCACGATGTGACCGTTTTTTGGATTTAGCATCTTCAAGGCCGATTTAGGCTTCCTGCCGCACTCGTCGCAGGGCTGAACCGGATTTGGGTCGAAGCTCGAAAATACTTCGTTCTTGAAATCACGGTCCACTGGGCACCGCCTCGCCATTGAGCGACTCACCAAGTGCCACATTGTTCAATTGTTCCACGGCATCGGCGGAACGCTACGCAGTCTCAATTTATCCGGCGACGTAGCTCGCCCATCATAGCGCGTGGATCGTCAGCGCCCCCTCCTCCCCGCGAGGTTCTAAAGCCGCGGCGCTCGCTTTGTTGTTCAGCATCGAGGATCTGCTGTGCTTGCCGCGCCAGATCCTCATAGTTCTTCGCAACTTGCCGGAGCGCGGCTTTGGTCTCCGGAAACTGGCAATTATCGGCTTTGGTGTGAAACTCCTCCGCACGCTTCAGCCAGTACTTGGGGGAGTGCATTCGCTCTGCGCCCATGGCCAATCCCTCAATTGGACCGTTCAGTTCCTTAATGCAGGTTAAGTGCACTGGTTCCCGAATGCACGCCGAACAGCAAAGCAGGCCGTCACTGCTCCGGCTCGAACCTATCCATCTTGGTCGCGCCTTGCCAAAGCTCTACGGCATGTCCGTTGACAAGCTGCTTCGCTCTTTTCCGGGCTGTCGTCTCATCGGGGACCACCAAGTCCAGCCGAAGCTGGATGTGCCCGTCAGCCCCGATTACGTAAGCTCGATATTCGCCCATGGGTCGCGCAGTTGGATGCCTCATCGAGGCGAGACTAGAGCCGGCCTGAGATGGGGGTACGATCAAATGAGACGCCCCGTAATTTTACTGCGTACACATTCTGAGACACTCATTTTCCGGAAATTAGGATACGGTCGATTCACCATTGTTGGGGACGGATCTCCCAACACGGCGCAACTTCACCTCAGTGGATGAGGAGAGCGTCGTGGACAGAATTGAATATGGTTTCGCAGTGACGACGGTTACGGGGTTTTTGGTCCTGATCGCCGGGCTGTCTTGGCTGTTGATGTGAGGCCTTCTTTGCTCGCGCGTCGGCGTGCGCCTGGTCTGCTCAGCATGCGGTGCCGCAGGATCCGTGCATATCGTCCGAACTGGCATGACAGTTGCGCCGTTAAATACGGATCAAAAAAGAATTGGGTTCGCTCAAGCGAAAGGCCGCAGCGTGGTTCCAGCCCCACTGCGACCATCCGGGTCAACTTGAAATTGCTTGGTACTTAAATCGCGCCGGTGTTCTCACGGTAGAACACCCCGTTCCAATAATGGGGTCGGGACAACTACCGGTGGCGCCTTGTCACACTAGAGCGAAACATGGCATCGCTTGGCTTCCAGCCCCTATGCTTCCGGCTGCCGATTCAATTGCGGATCAGAGCGCCGGAGCTCGAAAGTGAAGGTCGCAGGAACGGCTAAAAGGCTGCTCCTGCGACCGACGCCGCGACGTTCCGCACGGCACCGTGGTGCTAGCACGGGGGCCCGCCAGCGTGAACCGTCGCTTACAATGAGGCCGCCACATGAGACGGCATGCTCACCGAGTGGGGCTTACGTTGGGGGGCGGAGGCCGGGGGAGCTCAGCCATTGCTGAATGTGCAAGGCGTTCTCACTCAGGCGCGCGGCTTTTAGCAAAGCTTCCCGCTTGGGGCCCGGAGGCGTTGCCTCTGCCCGGCTGCGAGCGGCGCTCGCCATTTGGGTGAGGCGTTCTGACAGGGATGTGGTGAGCATGGGCATAAATGGCTCCGCATATCTTGGCGGGAGCACGGGGCTCTCAGTCACCGATAGAGGCCGTGATGGGCCGGTGATGGATCCACTAGGCGCTTGTTCCACGAGAATAGATACTGAATTCCACTAGCGCCTTGGCATTCTGCTGCACGATGGCACGGCCCGCCAGCATGAACCGGGCGGGCCACCGAATTGCAATTAACGAGAGGTGCACTGAAACTTCGCGCGCCTCCGTTCGTAGTATCAGTATCCGGGATTTTGTTGATCCCTCTCGGGGCTGGACTAAACCCATCGCCGCCGGGACAAGGTATTATTTGCCCGGCGGCGTCATTTTGGCTTGTCGCTCAGGCGAGCACCTGCCGGCCTGACCGGCGGACGTTTCGAGCGACTTTTCCCCACCTACGACAACCGGTAGTTCGCGCCCGCCCGGACCTACTAGGAATCGATATTTTGCGCGCTGCTTACGATGCCGCTTTGATGGCGGCATGCGCACTCGCCGATACCGGCCACTATCCGCCCCGCAGCCCTGCGGAATGGGTGGCTGACGGCCATGTGACCTGCAGCATCCAGTGCCTGAACGGCCGTTGCGATCGCAGTTGACATGCGGCTCGAGACACTCCCGCAGGATCAACCGTGGTCGAGCGTCGGCTTGCGCATGGTCTGCTCGGCATGCGGCGCCGCAGGATCTGTGCATATCGTCCCGAACTGGCATGACAGTCGCGGTCAAGTCAGGCCAAGGATGGGACTGAGGTTTTGATTCCAGCGATGAAGCACGTCACCGAACGCCCTTTTGCCGATCCACAAGCCGCAGCCCGCAAGCTGATCGAGCTCGCCGCCGGCATAGAGCCTGTCCAGGACGGCCGTGTCCACATCGAGAAGATCAATTACCCCTTCCTCTACACGCTTAAGGCAAGCGGCGCGGAGTTCGGCGCCGGCATCAGGTGCGCAGTCGAGAAGGGCTGGCTCGAGCTCCACGAAAGCGGGACCTATGTGCGCCTGCTGACAGTCGTAGGAACCTAGCATCACTGCCGGGCTTGCTGTCTTGCTAGCTCCCTCCTTCGAGCTGGCGGAGCGGCCCCGGCCTTGACCCCCAGGCAATCCAGCCGGGGTCGTCTCTCGTTCGAGCTTAGCTTGGCTCGATCTTTCGTGCGGCTAATTCCTGGTCCAGCTCCTTCAAACGAACGATTAGATTTTCAACGATCTGCATGCAGTCGGAATGCCTCAATGAGTGCACGCCACGCGCGGCCAGCTCTTTCTCCAGTATAGTCGCCACGATGCCTTGGATGCTCACAATCGCCCCCCGGAAAAGATCGCTCCGGCCAGATACGACTCAACAAAGAATTGGGTTCGCTCAAGGGAAAGGCCGCAGCGTGGTTCCAGGCCCACTGCGGCCGTCCCGGGCAACTTGATATTGATTGGTATTAAATCGCGCCGGTGTTCTCACGGTAGAACACCCCGTTCCAATAATGGAGTCGGGACAACTACGGGAGTGCCATGGCATGGTTTGGTTTCCAGCCCCCATGCTCCCGGCCGCCGATTCAATTTCGGATCAGAGCGCCGGAGCCTCGAAAGTGAAGGTCGCAGGAACGGCTAAGAGGCTGCTCCCGCGACCGACGCCGCAACGTTCCGCACGGCACCCGTGGTGCTAGCACAGAGCCCGCCAGCGTGAACATGGGGGCCGCGAGAATCCAGACGACCTTATGAATTAAGCGGCTTGTCGTCTCGGTTGAGAAACGCCGTCGCTCCAGCTCTTCCTTCATGGCCACGAGCCTCACGGCAAGAACGTCATTAACGAGCGCGTGGAGTCGCCACAGTTCTTCGAGAGACATACCCTCAAACGGCTTTCGTTCCAGACTCACGAATTGTATGTAGCTTGGGCCTACAAGGGGAAGCTGGCAACTAGTCGTCTGTGGAGCGCGGAAGGTTAGAGGCGCCCGCGAACTTTAGCTATTCTTCTGACTGATCCTCTCCGCCGTCGGTGCGGCGTGCCAATCCTTCTTTGCTCAGCTTCGAGCACGCGGTTACGAAGAGCTTCGAGTTCGGAAAGTCCGGAGATCAGTGCATCAAGATACTGGCGCACAACGATGGCGCGATCACAGTTACGCATGGAACGCCCCCAAAATAATTACTACAAAAAAACTGCCGGCCGCTAACGCGGTAGAATGTGACCAGTACAGCGTTTGCATCAAATGGCGTCAAGATGCTTCTACGGCCAATGCAACGGGCGGCTTTCGCTCAAATGAAAAGCCCGCCGACCTGGGAGCCGGCGGGTTCTCAATGCCAATACGTATCGGTACTCGTCACCGATCCGCGTTGCTGGATCGTAAGCTGATACCTATTGACGGCTGGTTACCGCCTCAGCCGCCGACGGTGCGTTTATCAGTCGCTGCCGGTCGCGCTCTGTGCGCCAGCGTGACGTGAACCGGCGCATACGAAGCGGTTGCCGAGAGGTGCCCTACTTCAGAACGATAGTTTCAACTCTCAGGCAGTGCATACATCTGTAGGCGTAGGCGGCGGGTAGGTTCGCAATCGCCGGCAGCAATGCGAGAAATTCCATGGGCCGCCGGCATTTTTCGCAGATGAGCGTTGGTGCATTCTCGGTGTCATCGCCGCGCGCCATTGCCGGTCCGGCCCAAAGTACCGACCGTAGTCCCAGCGGCTGGAGCTTACATCTCCGGATGACTACCGGGGGTCGCGAAAACAAGGTCCACCAGCGTGAACGGGCGGGTCTTGGGGCGCTAGGCCCGCGAGGCGCAGTTATACGTGATGCTGCAGTCCCCAGAAGGCGATCAGCAGAAGGGCTGCGGCCCCAATTCCCAGTAATAGGAGAATGGCTTCCAGCATGACGAATCAGGCTCCGCCTTGCTGAAGAATACACGATCCCAGCCTGGCACCGCCTTGCTACTCAGGGTTGGCTGGGGATTATAAGGTCCCAGTTTGAAGCAAACGCCGCCGGGACGCTGTATTTGGAGCCCGGCGGCGCATTTGGTTGGAGTAGGCTCAGGGTGTCAGACCATGACTGGCCGCCGATTGAGCGTTATTCCGCGGCCTCCCTCATCCCGGCCGACCGTCTGGCGGCAACCTCCGCACGCTCATCATCAGCCAGCTCCTCCGCATGCGCAGAACAAACAACCCCTCTTGGGGGCGCTGCCGCCTTTCGTCCACAAGCCCTTGCATATTTTTCCCAAGTTGCTGCATTTTACGCGCGCAACCTATTGATCTCGCGCACTGGTTGAGGTTCAGTGCACCCCTGTTGTTTTGGCCGGGGGGCTTTTTCAAATGCGTAATTTAGGAATCGTGGCGCTTGGCGCCGCGTTGGCTGGCTGTGCGTCAGCATCGTCAGATATCGCGCCGTCGTACGTTTCGCCGGTCGTGTACCAATCCTACAACTGCCAGCAGCTGGGGCTTGAGGCTCAGGGTATTTCGCAGCGAGCGGCCGCCCTTTCCGGCGCCCAAGACAGCCAGCGGACGAAAGACGGCTTGGTCACGGCGGCTGCTATCGTCGTGTTCTGGCCAGCCGCATTTTTTGTCGGCGGTGACAAACAGACTGCCGCGGAGCTCGCCAACATGAAAGGCCAAATGGTCGCGATCGAGCAGGCGAGCATTCAGAAGAAATGCAACATTCAATTCCAAGGGAAGCCGCCGGCGTGAGCGGGGGCTGCCGTGCGTTGGCCGGCTGGGTAGTTCATCGCGGACCTCAGTGCTGCAATGGCACTGGACAGGGCAGTACAGTGGAAGACATGCTATCCGAGCCAATGGCTGGTCAAGGATGAAAGCGTGAAGCCCGACCTCTACATCGATAAACTTGCTTATGCTCGATCGCTTTTCGGTGGTGCTGAAAGGATTTTTTCTACCGCTAAGGATTGCCCGATCGAGACAATCGGCATTCCATTCTTCCTGTTGATCGGCTTTGGGATTGAAAATGTGCTGAAAGGTTATCTTGATTTCAAATCACTGCCCGCGGGCAAATGGCAGCGCTCCCATGACCTTTCGGCCTTGTTGCACCTCGCGACCGACCATGGCTTTCAAGTGTCTCAGCCGATACGGGGTTTTATTGATAGCAAAAGCATCTTCCACAGCGACTTTTGGTTTCGCTATCCGGAAAAGGCAGGCACCGCCAACGTAAACTACGCACCGACCTCGTTACTGTTCTGTGATGCGCTGCTCAGGATCATCGTCTTTGACGCCACCGGTGCAAGAGCGAAACTTTGATGCAGTGACAAAAGCGGCTTGCGTAGCTGGCGCGTCGTCGTGTCGTGTCGGAGATAGCGGCGGCGCTGGGTCGGCACACCGGATCAGTGAGGCGAAATGGCGCGCGCAATGGGGCTCATTCTGAAAAGATAAACCAGCCAACCTTCGCTAGCCTCATCCCTCGCACTCACTCTCCGATCAATATGGTGGACACGCGATATGCTCGCCTCCACACAGCGCTGGATTGGCGCGATGGAAGCGCGCTCCTGAGTCGCGGCCGGTAAAAGGATGATCGGTGGCAATCCACCGCTTGCTGGCCTTGCGCTCTCGCTCTGGTTGCGCTTAAGCTCAACGAAAGGCTGAGGGAAAAATCACATGGCAATGACGATCCACGATGCGAAAATCGCCATCGGGATGTTGGCACGGGGAGATAATCAACATGACGTAGCAGCTTGGTTTGGAGAAAACCAAGCGCGCATTGTCGAGGTTTCTCAAGGAAAATTCGGCACGAACGAAGCGGCGCCAGCAGCCGAATTGCCACCCAAAGGTCCACCGGGGATCAAGGGGCGCCGCCTGCATGCCTTTGTGGTAAAGGCAATAAAGGCACTTGAGGCGGGCGATAATGCTTCCGCTCTCCAGAGCCTCAAAGACGGTATGGATCGCTACGATCGATCAGAATAGTCGCTGTCGCGCTCAAGAGCCTTGCGGCAAGGTGGGATCCAGACTAGTGCCGGATTTTTCGGCTGCATTTCTTTCGACCAGACAAGCCATGCGTAGCCGGTGGCGGTGGAAGCCAACCGGTCCACCCTGCCCTTTATCATCGGCACCCGTTCCGTGAATTGCGCAAATCTGCAGGGCGGATGCGGGACAAAGAGATTGCGATAGCGGCCGACGCTCTCGATAAATACCGTCCTCGCAAGGATCGCTACCCCCTTCCTTGCCACGATTAGCGACCGCAGGACGAACTCCTCGGCAAGCCGAAACGGTGGATTTGTTATGACCCAATCTACTGCGTTTGCTTCATATGGGACCGCTAAATAGTCCCGCACCGCCCCGAACCCATAGGCATGAATGTCAGAGGCCAAGACCTGCCCGAAGCTTTCAGCCAACGGTCGCGCCATGTAGCCAGCTCCGCAAGCCGGCTCCAAAACAGACTGCTGGTTCAAGGGCCCGAAGTCTTTCAATACGTGAGCAAGGAGCGCGCGCGTTGCCCACGGCGGGGTCGGAAAATCGTCCCGACTATCAGACGCTTCGGTACGCTGCGCCATGACAGCGTGAGATCGGTTCTGTGCCATCACTCGACCATACGCGATTTGTGGAAGAAAGGAATCCCTCCGTTGAAGCAGCGTAAAGCCGGTGCTGGGTGGCTTGCGCTCCAAGGGCGCCCGAATGGCACGCCTGCGATGCAAGCGCGGATCCTTGTAGCAGAATGCAGCGGCAAGACGATGTGCCCGTATCGGGCGTCGTGAGCGCGCAGATTCGGCACTTCGTCCCCGAGTTCAACCCCGAGCGCAAGGAAACCTGTCGGCGTCGAGATCAATGATCGCCTTCTGCGGTGCGCACCTTTTTGGCTTCGGGCCCATTTGAATCCTTGCATCGACCAGCTATCATGGGCGCCATGTCGGATCCAATCAGCGAAAGCGCCAAGTCAACCCAAGAGATTGCGAAGGCGACGTCGAAAGCCCTCGAAGTCGCCGACAATCTCGGCGGATGGCTAGATCGCATCTTTGGGGCCGGTGTAGAACATTCAGTCAAGAGCATTTGGACCAACAGAGTCCGGGAGCGGTCGATCGCTGGCGCGATCCACTCGTGGGAACGTCTTGAGCTTCTGCTCCACAAAACGGAAGAGCGACTTCGACGCAAGGGCATCACACAATTTCGGCTCGTGCAGCCAAAGCTTGCGCTTCCTCTCTTGCAGAACGCGACGATGGAGAATGAAGACGACCTTCATTCCCTTTGGGCATCATTGTTGTCGGCGGCTATGGATCCGACGGCAGATGCGATACATCGGAAGTACATCTCGATTCTTGCAGACCTAACCGGCCCCGACGCCATCGTGCTTAGAGCAATTTGGAATGAGTGGTTGGTCGACGATAAAAGCGAGTCCTGGGGGTCGACGACGGTTCGGTACGGTCCCGGCGTCCGGGGAACGGAGGAGCATGATGAGCTGTCCGTCATCTCCCTCAACCGGCTTGGGTTGATCGCTTCAAGTTACACCGAGATCCACACCTACGCCCCGGCTGGATATGAAGGAGACCGCGAAGCGATGGAACACAGCGATGCTGTGCGGGTGGTGCATGGCGACCTCAAGGTCGTAGTAGTCACTCGTTTGGGCGAGGATTTCTGTCGCGCGGTGATGAGCGATTGAGAATTAGCGGTTGATGATATTCTTGCGTTGTTGCGCAGCGCGCTCTCGCCTCTCTCGTCTTGAGAGATTGCCGCCTCGTGCAGGTGGAGTATGGCATTGACTGGCTGAAATCCAAGGTCTCAAAAGTTACATGATGTGAGGGTCAGCACTGAGGCTAGCGGTAAGCTTCGCAGACTGGGCAAGAAGGCAGGCTAATGAAATGGGAATATCGCGAGATGGCGCTAGACCCTCGCTATCCGATAGAATGGACAGAACAGCTCAACAAAATGGGCCGAGAGGGTTGGGAGCTGGTGTGCGTGCTGCCGCAACATGAGGGGACTTGGCATCAAGCTATTTTCAAACGGCCCAGAATTTCAAACTGAGACACTATCGAAGCTCCCCACAACGCTAGCAACTGGACAGTTTATGGTGGAGAGGGCATGAAGGCCGGCAGAGAAAGCCGCCCTCCTCAGCAGACAACACTGTTGGACTCACCTTATAGTGGCCGCAGCTCACCAGCTGAAGGGCTTTCGGCAATGGACGAATTCGCGATGCTTCTCGCCGGTGCGGCGTGAGAGAGGCAGCACATATCATCACCGCCGCGTCTTAGGCGTCCCTGACGGACCAACCCTATGCCGCGCGATCTCAGCACCGGAGGCGTCGATCACGATTATGACGGTGCCCGCATCGGGGTCATATTCGGGATCATTACCGATGTCCCGAGCGACGCGGGCGCCGTACTGCGCCGCAAGCTCAGCGGAGCTAAACATCTCGCCTACGTCGTCCGCCTGTGTCTCGCCATTGTGGAAAATTGGGAAGTAGTAACGCATAGCCGCGGGCCCTCGTCCTTGAGCCGCGATCATGCCCGCATGTCAGGACGGCCCGCGCCTGTCAAAAACGACAGGGTCCGTGAAGCGGATCACCGGGCGCCCTCCTCACAGCCCCCGCCGCGTGTGCCGTCGTTGACCCGCAGCAACAACGCTCGACGCCGCTCGCTAGACCGCGTGGTAACACTCCCCGACCTTTGTCCCGCGGGGCACTTGGCTGGCACCAACAACCTACCAGAGCCGACTCAATCGGCTTTGAACACGACGCCGATGCGAGTATCACTGGACCAAACGAGACGACAATCTCTGATGATACGGTCTCTTTCCAACATCATCTTGAATGTGGCAGGCATGTGCAGCTTCGTCGATAACTCGATCCCAGCACCATCCTCCGAGATATTGAACACGCGGCAACGTCGGCTGCCGCCATCTCCAAAAATGTAGGCGGCTAAGTCGACCTCCGAACGATCGATCTTCCGGCGATCCGACATGATTAGCCTTGAGTTGACGGGGCAGTCTCGGGTCCTTCATTGGCCGAAGCTATTTCAAGCAGTCTAAACTGCCTCGCGATCCGTGTTGCCAAGCCCGACCGCTCTTTGGCTAGCTCTCTCTCATAGTCGGATACGTCGTGTCCGTCTCGCCCAAGGACCTGGATCAGGACAGTTTGGCTCTGAACATAGGTCACCTTGTCAGCGATCTCTCGCGTCAAAACAGCCAGCTCGTCATCATTATCTGATGTCACGGCGATCTCCTTGATCGGACTGATCACGCGCAGAAAGACGCTATCATGCATGCCCAATACTTACAGATCGTTACGCGGGCACCCTGGACCGCCCGTATCTTGGTCGACCTTACACGTGCCCTGGGTTTGCAAGCGCGAGTCAGGCGACGTCCACGACTCCCTGAACTTATCGTTTACGATCTTGACGTACGATGACGCTCCGCAGCGCTTTTGCTGGCATGAGATCGATGTCCGATGATCGACAAGAGATCCGTCCGTGGTCGCCCGAAGAAGAAGCGCAATTGCTTGCGCTACTCGATGATGAGATGACTGCAACCGAGATCGGCGAGCGGTTGGGTCGCAGCCGCCAGGCGTCTACGGTCGGTTACAACGTTTCCGCAAGCAGCGAGGGCGAACAAGCCGACGGAGCGGACACGTCTTCGCGCAATGGGTTGGTTAGCTGTGGTCTCTCAGGAGGTTGTCCATCTGGTCTGAACCGAGGAAGCTGAGGTTGCGAAGCTTCAGTGTTCCAAGGAGA